>JBPCRH010000477.1:0-2811 GCA_050997075.1 Chthoniobacterales bacterium | reverse complement strand
TTTCCGAAAGGAACATCGAACAACGCTTGCGAGATCCCTCGCTCCGCTCGGGATGACCTGAAAATCCGCGCGCGATGGAGAGCGAGTTCGTGACAAAAACCGCGCGCTCACGTTTTTCTCCCTCCTCTGCGACCTCCGCGCCCTCTGCGGTAATCGAAAAAGAGAAAAGAAACCGGGAGATCCGCCGCGTTCCAAACGCTGCCTGATCTCCCGGTTGTGAGTCACTAAACTTCCGCTCAGTCGCGCACGTGGCTGTCGGATTTCGCTCCGCTCACCACCAGCTTGCGGCCGAGGAATTCCTTGTCGTGCAATTCCGCGACGGCGCGTTTCGCTTCTTCGACCGTCTGCATCTGGACGAAGGCGAAGCCTTTTGAGCGCTGGTTGTGTTTGTAGGTTACGACCTCTGCGTTCTGCACCTGACCGACTCCATTGAAGAGCTCGAACAGGTCGCTCTCGCTCGCTTCGAAGGAGAGGTTGCCCACGTAGAGGCGCGGCGTCGTCACTTCGACCGACTCCGGTTTGCGCGCGGGGCGTTCACGATCCCGATCGCGGTCGCGGTCCCGCGGTTGCGTCGCACCGTTGCTGCGCGCGGGAGGGGCACCGTTACGCGGTTCGCTTGCGCGCGCGGGACGGGCCGGGGTTTTGCTGCTGTTGTCGGCGCCTCCGAAGAAGGCCGTCACTTTCTGCCAGAAGCTCTTTTTTGCGGGAGCCTTCGACTCCGCGCGAGGGGTCTCGCGCGTATCGAACCGCCGTCGAGGTCCACTGCGGCGCGGGCGCCGCGAGCTTCTCCCGGGGGTTTGAGAGTTCATAATAATCCTCAGTGTTTATCCAATTTAGTTCCGGGCGGAGCGCATCAAAAAATGATGCACAGTCCATGGCGCGCGGACCCGTTCGGGTCCCACAAAGTAGCTCGAGAGCAATCTGCGCAGCCGGAGGAAACTCCGCCTCGTCTTGCCGGGAAACTCTTTCGGGCCCAAGCCCGTCCGCTGGCGATCTCCGTTGCCGCAAACTGGTCGGGTGAGACGAGTTTGCCTGCATCATTTTTTTCGAACAACCGGACGACCGCGGGAAGGAGGAGCGAACCTCAGCCTCCCGGCATCGGTGCATAACTATTCCCGAGCGAGGCGTAATGCAAGGGCGGAGGTTGTGCGGAGGGGCGAGAGGCCGCGGAAGTGAAGGCGCTGTCGACCGGACCGCTCGAAGCCGTTGTCATCCCGCAGCGGAGTCGAAGGATCCCGTAGGGTTTCTGAGAAGGTTAGCCGCCGGAAGAATCTCCGGTTCCCGATTCATCGCAGCGCCACGGGATCCCTCGACTGCGCTTCGCTTCGCTCGGGATGACGGCCGCTTACGTCGGCGACACGCGTTCGCGATTCGCGTGGAACCACTCGATGAACCGCGGCAGCCCTTCGGCAAGCGAGGTCGTCGGGCGATAACCGAGCAGCCGCTGCGCCTTCGAGATGTCGGCGCAGGTCAGCGGCACGTCGCCCGGCTGCTCAGGCAGGTAGTTGATTTTTGCCTTCCGACCGAGCGCCTCCTCGATCGCGGCGATCAGGTGTTTCAGCTCGATCGTCTGGTTTTCGCCGAGATTAAAGATGTCGAACAACGGCCCTTCGTAGCTTAACGCCGCGACTACGCCTTGGATGATATCGTCGACGTAGGTGTAGTCGCGCCGCGTCGTGCCGTCGCCGAATTGGTCGATCGGTTTGCCGTTCCAGATCCGGCGCGTGAATTGATGGATCGCCAGATCGGGCCGTTGTCGCGGGCCGTAAACGGTGAAAAAGCGCAAAGCCACGACCCGCATCTGGTAGAGGTGCGAGTAGGTCGAGCAGAGGAATTCTCCGGCAATTTTCGTCGCCGCGTACGGACTCACGGTCTGCTTGAGATGGAGATCCTCCGAGAACGGCACGGTCTTCGCGAGGCCGTAAACCGACGAGCTCGAAGCGAAGATGAAACGCTGCAACCCAATCGCGCGCGCCGCCTCCAGCAGGTGCAGGGTGCCATCGACATTCGTGTCGTAATAAAGCTGCGGATCGCGCAACGACGGCCGCACCCCCGCGCGCGCCGCGAGGTGCACGACGACGTCGAAGTTCTGCCCCGTAAAAACCGCGCGGACCGCTTCCGCTTCGCGCAAATCGACCTCGTGGAGCGCGATCCGGCCCGCGACCGCCGCGAGATTGCGCCGCTTGATTTCCGGATCGTAGAAATCATTAAAATCATCGAGGACCGCAACCTCATGGCCATCCGCGAGCAGCTTCTCGACCAGGTGTGAGCCAATGAAACCGGCGCCGCCGGTCACGAGGATTCTCATGGCGCGACCGTAAGGAGGAAGCGCGAAACGGGCAAGGAGAGAAGCCCGCGGCAAAGCCAAAAGGCGTGCCAATTAAAAGTCTTGTCGCACGCGCCGGACTAGCTAAGATTGCGCTCCCGACTGGAAAATTTCCTCTGCGCTCTACTGGGAGCCGCAGCAGTGAAACCCAAAGGATGCAAACCATCATCGACCACCCCTTCGTAATTCGCCTGATTGGTCGCAGGCATTTTTCCGGCGCAGCCTGCGCCGGTTTTTTTGTTTATGAGCGATAATCCCGCGGAGCTGAGTCTTGGAAATTTTCTCGCGGGCGAAGGGAGCGATCCGCTTCAGGCGCCGCCGAGTTTCACCCGCTGGATGAAAGCCGGCGCGTGGGCCGTAGAACTCTACGAACCGGAGATGCGCGCTGGCCCCGATGCCCGGACCACGATCACCTACGACGGCAAGGCGCAGCCGGTGATTAATCTCTGCTCTTATAACTACCTCGGGCTGGCCAATCATCCCGA
>JBPCRH010000471.1:0-2854 GCA_050997075.1 Chthoniobacterales bacterium | reverse complement strand
CGGCCGCGGTGGGAGAGAGCGCGCGCGACTAGTTAGGCTGCACGATTGCGGCCGACACGGCCGCCGCTACACTGCCTGGGGAAGGGCAATTCGTTAGGCGATGATCCGATTCATTTTCAAACTCATCATCTGCCTCCTGCTTGCGGCGGGCCTGGGGACGGCGTTTGCGGCCTGGCGCTCGGGCGATCCTTTTTACACCCTCTTCGAATGGATCAGCCCGGCACGTTTCCAGCAATACGACCAGCTCATCCGCGCAGTCGCGGCGCCGAACCAGCTCGACCAGATGCTGGTGAAGGCGGTGGTCTGGCGGGAGAGCCGTTTCGATCCGAAAAAATTTGGGGGCGCGGGCGAGCGTGGACTGATGCAAGTGAGCGAGATCGCGGCGCAGGAATGGGCGACGGAGGAGAAGATCGAGAACTTCCACGCGGAAGAACTTTTCGATCCGAAGACGAATCTCGAGGCGGGCGCGTGGTATCTGCACCGCGCGATGATGCATTGGCAGGCGCAACACGATCCGACGCCATTTGCGCTCGCGGAATACAACGCGGGGCCGAGTCGGGCGCAGCGCTGGGCGGCGGCCGAGGGGAAGGGCTCGATCACGGCGCGGGAGTTCCAGCGCAACATCGATTTCCCCGGGACGAAAAATTACGTTGCCTCGATTCTCGAGCGCTATCGGTTTTATCAGCGCCGCGGCAGGATGTAGCCCTCGCCTTCCAGGCGAGGGAAGGTCGAAATCCGAATACCGAAATCCGAAACTGGCACGCGCGCAGGTGCTTTGTTTCGTTAGGCGAGTGTGGATGTGGTTTACGCGGATTTTTTGACTCTGGTTAGCGCACACGTCTCGTGGGCTGGCGACGGTGTCCCACCGTCGCGAACTTTTCGTCCCGGTCACTCTTCTCGTAACCCTCGCGTTGTCCGGAAAGTTCGTCGCGCTGGAAAAGCGCGACCAGCCCACGGGACGTGGGCGCTACCCGGGCTTCTGCGCGACACCGTCAGGGCCGCGTGATGCGCAGACGGAGGAATAACTGCGCATTGCTGTTCCGCGCGACCTTGGCTTTAATCGTCTGCACGTTTGCGTTCGTGGCCACGATTTCGTTCGTCGCCGTGGCGGCGGTCCAGCTTGTGAGGTCGGTCGATTGCTCGACGAGGTACTGGATGTCGGAGGCAGTTGTGACCTTCGTGTAGATGAGTGTGAGGTCGCTCCCTTCGAGCGCCACTTGCGGGAGCTTCGCCACGTCGGGGACGAGGGGCTGCGCGTGCAGGCCGTACTCGAGCAGGTTCGTCAGGCCATCACGATCGAGGTCGCCTAACGAATCCGTGACGCTGTAAATCCAGGCGAGTTTCGAGGAGATGCGCGTCGGATAAAACCCTGCCGGGACCGGCGCGCTCCCGCTCACGAGAACGTATTGGCCGGGATGCGCCTCGTCGGCCACGTAAAGTCCGCGCGCGTCGAAGAGCGCAGCGTTGAAGCCGCCGTTTCCGTTGGCATCTGTGTAAAAGGGACCGTCCACGGCGTAGTGAATCCCGGCGAGTTTCCAGACGCCGCCGTCTTCGATGAAGGCCGCTCCACCGGAGTCGCCGCTCGAGAGGGTCGCCTCTTCGGTAAGACCGTTGTGATCGAAGAGCCCGTAAATGAAATCGTCATCCGGGCCGAGGCTGGCGAGCGCGCTGACCAGGTTAGTGCCCCAGCGTTGCACGCCATCGCCCGCGCCCCAATTCCAGCCCGCGAGCGCGCCGTTGACGAGCCGATCGCTCCCGCGCTGCGTGCCGCGGCCGAGCACGACGGTGAGTTTGCCGACCTCGTCCGACTGGGTGTAGAGCGGAGCGAAGGTCGGGAAAGTTTCCGTCACCTGCCAGAGATTGAGGTCGCTGTTCGGATCGGCGAAGCCGCGGACGACGCTGTAGTTTAGTGCCCCAAAAGTGAAGACGGAGCCGCCAGCGTTGCCGATATGTTTCGCGCTCAGGAAAAAATGCGGCGCGATCGGCGTCCCGAGAAAACCACCCCAAATTCCTTCGAATTGCCAGCCGCTATTCGCGAGGGAGCCGGTCGGCGCGGAGGTGTTGGCGGCGGGATCGCCGGTGCGATCGAGAATGACCGCGCGCGCCGGCAGCGGCGCGACGATGAAACAAGCAGCGATGAAGAGGGCAACGCGCATTGACTGAGATAACTCACTGCGGCGGCAAAACGCAACGAAGGCGCGTGCCCCCGCCCCGTCGCGAGATCGCTTCGCAAGTCGCGCCGATCGCGTTCGCGCGATAACCCATGATGTGAAGTCCCATCCCATCCGGGGCGGGCTTTTCCGGCAGGCCCTTGCCGTCGTCGTCGACGGTGAGGATGAGGCCGCTGCGATTGCGGAGCAGCGAGATGACGATCTCCTTCGGCTGCGCGTGCTTGAGCGCGTTGGTCACGGCTTCCTGCGCGATGCGGTAGAGATTTAACGAGACAACGTCGTCACGAATCCGGATCGGCTTCGGACATTCGAAGCGACAGGTGACGCCGTCATGGGTGCGGAAGGCGAGCTCGCGGAGCGCGTTCGTGAGGCCAGAGAGGCCGAGCTCGACCGGATGCAAACCGCGCGCGAGATCACGCGCGAGCCCGACGTTGTCGTTGACGATTTTTGCGGCCTCGGTGAGCGCTTTGACCTCGGCGACTTTTTTCGGGCCGAGTTTTTGCGCGGTGGATTGGAGGAAAAGCGCGGCCGCCGCGAGTTCCTGGCAGAGGCTGTCGTGCAGGTCCTGGCCGATCCGGCGTTTCTCGCGCTCGCTGATGAGGAGAATTTCCTGCTCGAGCTCTGAGCGCTGGCGGATTTCGTTTTCGAGCGCCTGGTTGGCTGAGGTGAGCTCGGCGGTGCGT
>JBPCRH010000279.1:0-3597 GCA_050997075.1 Chthoniobacterales bacterium | reverse complement strand
TTCGTGTAAATCCCGAGGCTACCGACGATACGAGTGACCGGATCCCAAGACATTTCGACCAAGTCGCCGGATTCGACCGACTTCTTGGCCGCAGGTGCTGTTTCGATTTCTGCTGGCATAATAGTTCTCCGAGTTAGTTGCGTCCGTAATGTTTGGGTTCGTAGCCGGTCGTGAGTTCGCGACCCGAGTGTCGCCATTTCGGCTCCTTGTTCACCGTCCGATTCGTGATTCCGCGCAGGGCGCGAATCATTTTGCCATAGGCGCCGATGATCCCGGAGGAGAGAGTCCCGCCGGGTGGCTCATCCATGAAGGGCATAAACTTATCCGGGAAGCCCGGCATGGTGCAGCCAATGCAGATGCCGCCGACATTCGGACAACCGCCGACGCCATCCATCCAGCCGCGCTTGGTTACATTGCAATTTACGACCGGACCCCAGCAGCCGAGCTTCACGAGACACTTGGGCGAGCCGTACTCATGGGCGAAATCACCCTGTTCGTAGTACCCGCCACGATCGCAGCCTTCGTGCACGGTTTTACCAAAGAGCCAGGTCGGGCGCAGTTGATCGTCCAAGGGGATGATCGGGGCGAGGCCTGCGACCTGATAGAGGAGATAGAGCAAGGTCTCCATCATGTTATCCGGCTGCACCGGACAACCAGGGACATTCACGATCGGCAGACCAGCCTTGGAGCGCCAACCCCAACCGAGATAGTCCGCCAAACCCATCGCTCCGGTCGGGTTACCCTCCATCGCGTGGATGCCGCCATAGGTCGCGCAGGTGCCGGCAGCGATGACCGCGGTCGCTTTGGGCGCGAGCCGGTCGATCCATTCGTTCGTCGTGATCGGCTGACCCGTGTCCGGGTCCGTGCCCATGGCCGCCCAGTAACCTTCCGACTTGATACTCTCGTTAGGCAAAGAACCCTCGAGGACGAGGACAAAGGGCTCAAGCTTGCCCGCGGCCGCGTCAAACCAATGCTGCATGAAATCGTCGCCGTTCTCGTAAGCCAACACCGGGTTATGCAGATGCACCTTGGGTAACCCTGGGATGGCTCCCATGACGACATCCTCGATGCTGGGCAGCGAAGCCGCTGTGATTGAAACTGAATCCCCGTCGCAACTCAGTCCGGTCGTCATCCAGACTACGTGAATCTCTTTAACGTCGGGCGGGCGATCCGCGATGATCATGTCGGGTGCTTTCATCTTATAGTTTTCCTCCGTTGCGCCGGCGCAGGTGCGACGCCTTGCTGCGCCACGGTCCCGCCATGTTTTTAAGTTTCCCTGCTACATTCTTCGTCTCTTATTGCTTCGTATAAAAAAGCTTCCACCGAGCTGTCATCCGGGGATGCAGCTCTGCTACATTCTCTTGATTTTCAGATACCGAACCAGCTCTGGCATCATGTTCAGCGTCACGATGACCGCGAACAACACCACCAGCCCGCCGAGTATTTCCCAAGCTAAAAGTGCCATATCTCCACCCCCTTCATCTCCCCGGATCTGATCCTGGAGATCGTGTTTCCAACCCCGCGCCGTTTTCTTGAGTGTTTTCAGTTTCATGCAGAAGTTTGTGTAGAAGTTCCCTTATCATATCGAGGGCGAGCGGGATGGCGGATTGCACTTTTTCGCTCAAGCCCAATTCTTCCGTTTCGAGCACCGCCGGCTCGCAGCCGATGAGGTATAGTTCGTGAGGCGATCCGCCGAATGAGCGGACCAGTTGCAGCACAGCAACCGGATTCATCACATGAGCATTAACGGACTCGATTCCGGCGTTGTCCAACTTATTTATGTCGAGTTCCAATAAAAAGACCGTGCCGGGCTCGGCTTCGCGCGGCACGGCGTCGAGCAGGATCACGGCATCGTTAGGCTCGAGCAGCGCGTAAGCGAGATCATAGCTGCGAATGCCATAGTCGATCACGCGCACGCCCTCTGGGAGGGGCTCGAGCGCGAGCTGCCGCGCCACTTCGCAGCCGAAGGCGTCATCACCGAAGAAAATGTTCCCGATTCCAGCGATGAGGATAATCATCGGGAGAATGACGAAATCCGAAACCCGAAATCCGAAACAGTGCCCAAATGACGAATGACGAATGAGTTCGCTCGCGCTTCGGGCTTCGTCGTTGTTTCGAGCTTCGTCATTCGGGTTTCGTCATTCCGGTTTCCGGCTTTGCGGAAACCGGCTCGACCTCGTTCGCTCCGTAGAAGAAGCGATGACCGGGCTGGCGCAGCATCCCGAGATCGCGCCCGGGATCGTCTTCGAGCACGAGCGCAAATTGGACTTCGTCCTCCACGTCCTGCATCACGGATTCGATGATCGCGATCTTGCCATCGAGCGCGATATCCATGACGTCGGCGCGCTTCTTCGGATGAATGCGCACGCGGTCGCCGACCTTGAGGAGGCGGTCGCCGACGCGCACTTCCGTGAGCGGCTGTGCGGGGTTAAAAAACTCCTCATTCGGCCCGGTCGCGCGTGGGCTGCGCATGACACCGTGGAGCTTCAAGAGATCCGCCTCGGCCAGGCTTTCCGTGCGTTCGAGAATGCGCCGCGCGTGCTCATCGACCTGCCGCATCTCGGATTTCTCGTCGTCCGTCATCGTCTGGATGCGCAGGGTGAGGATCTCGTCGATCTCGGCGCCGTCGAAGAGATCGCCCGGGCTTTCGGCGGCGATTTTGGGGTAATCGTAAAGGATGATAGGCGACGAGAGCATCGCGTCGCGCTCGCCTTTTTCCTCTTCGCCCACGAGCACCGGCCAGGTGCCGATCTGCTTACAGGCCCTCGCGGCCTCGAGGTATTCGCCTTCCGGATCGAGGAGCGAAATGCACTGGCCGCCCTCGACGTGGAGGATGGTGTGGGTCGAAGCAAAGGTGCGCAGCGTGATCGCTTCCTGGTTCTCCAAGAGTTCGTTAGGCACCGGCGTTTGGTTAACAATGCGGACGCGGATTTTTGCCGCCGCGGGCTCGATCAACCTGACCTCAATCGCCAGCACACCCGCGACCGCCGCTTCCCGCCTAACCATGAAGCCCACGGTCGCTCCATCGTTCGCGATGATCTGCTCCTCGATGTTTGAGGCACTAAACTCGAACCGATGTTCCAGTTGCTGCGCTGCGTTCAAGTTAAGCGCTGGCAGGGTCACCTCGCGTTCGACCGCTTCCAGCCAGGTCTGGTAAATTTTGTCGTCCACGACGAGGCGCGGAACGACCGCGCGATCCGGCGCGCTGATGTCGCGCGCGAGCGGCTGCAGAAAACGCACGCTGAGATGAGCGACCGCGTCTTTTGATTCGTTGCGCACAAGAAACTCCGTCTGCATCGCGCACGGTTCGCGGCCGCCTTGCGCAGCGGCGTAAACCTCGGGATAAACGCGTCCGAAAGTAAAACGCCCGACCTGGTTTTTCTTCGACGACGGCCGGTAGGGATAAAGAATGTAGCCCTCGTAGAGGACCGCGGCGACGACCTTATCGACGAGCGCGCGATTCATCGACGGGAGGGCGAACGAATTGGCTTGGGTAGCGCCCACGTTCCGTGGGCTGGTCGCGGTGTTCCACCGCGACGGACTTTGCTGTAGACAGAAGCATCACGAGAAGGGCGACCCGTTGGCAAAGTTCGCGAC
>JBPCRH010000460.1:0-18054 GCA_050997075.1 Chthoniobacterales bacterium | reverse complement strand
AATGATAATTCACGGCCGCGAGATTGACCTTCGCCGCCGCGGTGATGGCGCGGAGGGAGGTCGCCTCAAAGCCATGGGCGGCGACGAGGCGTTCGGTCGCCTTGAGGATGGCAAGCTTGGTCGCGTGCAGCGGTTCCGGCATCAGGCAGAGAGGATAATTCAAACGTTCGTTTGAATCAAGTGGGGAACGGGAAGAACAAAATCTGAAGATCGTCACCATGTCATCCCGAGCGAAGAGGAGCGCAGCGCAACGAAGTCGAGGGATCCGGTGGAGCCACCTCGAAGCGTTTGTGCATCTGCCGAGGGATCCCGCGTGGAGTCACCTCAAAACGCCTGGGCATATTCCGGCGAGCACAGGCGCCTTGCCTGTGATGCCGGCGCCTCGCCGGCATCTGCGAACGGACAAGCGTCAAAACCTTCCAGTGGTGCCGGGCGCAGTGGGACGCCCGGTATGCGCCCACCGTTTCCCTCTCGCGCCACCCGCGTTCTCCGCACAGTTGAAGGCGAGGCGCCTTCAACGACAGGGGAGGCGCCTGTGCTCCCGGGAATCCGGAATCAAGAATCCGGGAATCATGTCCAGACGCTCCCAGTAATCACGGACCAGCGTCGTTAGGCCGCTTTCTTGCTCGTCGCTTTACTGCTCTTCCGCGCGCTCTTTTTCTTCTTCCCACCTTCGTTGTTTGCCAGGCTCTGCTGGAGCACGGCAACGAGGTCGATGACCTTCGACGATTGCTTCTTCGCTTTCGGTTTCTCCTCGATCTCCTGGCCGCCCGATTCCACTTTTTCCTCGATCACTTCGAGGAGCGCGTCGCGGTAGTCGTCTTTATATTTCGCCGGATCCCACTGCGCGCTCATGCTCTCGACCAGCGCCTTGCCCATGTCCAGCTCGCGCTTGGCCGGCTCGCTTTTTTTCGGGACGTTTAGTTTCTCGGCGTCGGACAACTCCTGCGCAAAATGCATGAGCTCGAGGACGAGCGCGTGCTTCGTCGCTTTCACTCCGGCGAGATATTGCCGCGTCTTGATGATGACTTTGGCGATGCCGACCTTGTTCGTCTTCGAGAGGACATCTCGCAGGAGGACGTAGGCTTTGTCGCCGCCTTTCTGCGGCTCGAGGTAATACGGCTTGTAAAAATACATCGGGTCGATCTCGTCCACGTCGACGAAATCCTGGATCTCGACGGTCTGCGTCGCCTCGAGGTCGACGCGCTGAAAATCCTTTTCGTTCAGGGCGACGAACTTCCCCTTCTCGTATTCGTAGCCCTTCACGATCTCGCCCCACGGAACCTCCTTGCCGTCTTTCTCCGCGACGCGCTTGTAGTTCACGGGGCTATGGTCGCTCCCGCGGAGGAGCCGGAATTTTAGTTCCTCACGCCGCGTCGCTGGGTAAAGGGCGATGGGAATGTTGACCAAACCGAAGCTGATACTCCCCTTCCAAATCGCGCGCATGGCAAAACGAATTCGCGCGCCGAGGGGCGTTTGCGCGGCTGAGTCTGGGCCTCCCGGCGGATTCGTTAGCCGGTCTTCATCTGCAACCCGGGACCTTCGAAATGGACCACCAGGGTGAAACGGCAGGGGCTCGGTTTACCTTCGCGAAACCCGGGAATGAACCAGGCGTCGCGGACCGCATTCATTTCGCGACCGAAGCCCATGTTCGGCGGGTGCTCGTATTCCAGTTTTGTCCCCAGCACCTTGCCCTCCGCGTCGACCGTCAATTGCATCGCGACTAAACCCTCGTGACCGGGAGCGTTCGATGGCCAGCGAACGCCGCGGAATATGTAGTTATCCGGCGCGTTCACGTACTGCGGGGCGATGAAGTCGCGCCCCTTCAAGAGGTCATCCTCTTCCTGGTTTAGGAAAATCCGCAGATGCGGTTTTCCATCCTTGATAATGAAGGTGACCGTCCCGCCAATCCAGACTCCGACGTGCGTGTGATGATAAACCGCCGGCTCGAACTGCGCGTGACTGATCCGGCGGACGACTTCGCGGCCGAGCTTTTCGGAATTCGGCGTGCCCCGATAAAATTCCCCGCCGCCGGCAAAGCCGAGCGAGTTGACCCCGCAACTGAACATGACCGTGGCATTGCCCTGCCCTTGCTTCATGAGGGAGTCGAGATTGATCAGATTGACGAGGGATCTCGGACCGTTCCCGATCAGCGCGGGGCGGCAATCCGGCAGATTTTCTGCCGGAGCGATCTGCGGAGTCAGGATGCTACGGAGGAGGACGACGAAGGAAACGCCGGTAATTCTGAGGGGACTTTTCATGGATAAAAGCCCAGACTATTAAACCGTAATGCGGAAGTAAAGGGTCGTGTCGTGACGCCGAAATAACCCTCGCATCGCTCCTCCGAGCGCTGCGTTTTTCGCTTTGTGCCTTGGCCGAGACCGACCGTTACCGATGTGAAACCGAGACCGCCGGGTCAAGCTGCGAGAGCGCCTCGCCGGGGGTTTGCCGGCCGGTTTTCTGTAGCGTCTCCTGGCTGTAGCTCTTGCTCCCGTCGGCGTTGTAGACCGGTTGATCGCTCAGGCGCTGGTGGTTGTTGGCGCAACTGGCGAGGATGAGAACGCTGCCGGCGAATAGTAATTTTTTCATAGGTACCTTGTCTCCTGTTCGGCCGCACTCGCGCGGAACGAATCCGCGCGGGTCGATCGTGCCGGGAATATCCGATTGAGCCGGCCCAAAAGCAACCAAGCCGACCAAGAGGCGCGACGCGCCTGGTCCGGAAAGCGTTCGTTAGGCAAGCGAACGATTCTTGTTCTTGCCGGAGATGCCGAGTGATTCTATACGTGTTCAACATGAAAATTCTCCGTCGTCATTCATTTCTATCGCTCGTTCTTTCAGTCGGGGTCGCCTCGGTCGCGAGCGCCGGCTCCATGCCGTCGATGCAGGTCAAAGTGGCCAAGGCCGGGGGCAAGGTGGTTTACAGCGGCTCCACCGACTCGGCCGGGGCCTTCCACACTGCGCCGCTTGCACCGGGAGATTACACGGTGCAGTTCAACGCCAAGAGCGCGCCGAAAGGTGGACCGTTCTCGATCGTTCTCGATGACGCGGGTAAAGGCGGCTCGGTCGCAAATTCGGTCCCGGGCGGTAAATTCACCCGCGGCGGCGTCGCATTGAAAGTCGAGGTCGGACCGAAAGCGATGAGCCTGAACGGGCACGTGTCGCCGGCGGGGTCGGCCAAGTCGGTCGCGGCGGCCGCGGGGACGCCAATGCCGAAAGATGGCAACCAGATGGAGAGCGGGAAAAAAGTGAAATACGAGAAGGGGAAGAAATTCGTCTGGGTTGAAGGGATCAGCTCCATGGGCGGCCACTGGGCCCTGGCGGACAGCGCGGAAGCGAAGAATGCCGATGTCGTCGGAAAGCAGGCTCCTGGTCACAAAACGGACAACGATCGTTAGGCCGATCGCCCGGTTCTCGGATGGTAGGATCGTGCGCCCTGTGTGAACGCGAAGCGGTTCTCACCCGGCATCATTTGATTCCGCGCACCCGCCATCACAACAAGCGGAACCAGCGCGAGTTCGATCGCGCAACGGTGCGCGCGGTGATTGGCCTTTGTCGCTCCTGTCATTCGCAGGTGCACCAACTGCTCACGGAGAAGCAGCTCGAACGCGGCTACCACACGCTCGCGCAACTGCGCGCGCATCCCGGGATCGCGGCCTTCGTCGCCTGGATTCGGACCAAGCCGAGCGGTTTCCGCGCGGCGCTGCGGAAGGCGCGCTCACTCCGCGCGGCGCGGGCGATTTCGGGCCAATCTTAGCCTTGCTACGTTCGCACTCGGTCCTAGAATATTAGCAAGATGAAAACAATCCGTCGTTCGCTGCTACTCTCCTCGCTCGCCCTCCTCGGCGCTGCTTCGCTGGCCTTCGCGTCCACCCCAAAAATGGACGTGACCGTTTCTAATTCCGCTGGAAAAGTTTTCTTCAAGGGAAAGACGGATACGCAGGGTGTCTTTGCGACCAAGAACCTTTCCCCGGGTGACTATGTGGTGCAGTTCAATGCCAGCTCGGCGAAGGGCGGACCCTTCGCTTTGGTCATCAACGTCGGGAAGAAGAAGGTGTCGGCGGATTCCGTGCCGGCTGCGAAATTCGTCAAGGGCGGCGTGGCCATGCGCGTCGAAGTCGGCAAAGAGATGAGGCTCGTCGGACAGGTCGCGCCGGTCGGTCAGATCACGGTGGGGAACGGCGACAAAGCCGTGGCGAAGGGTCCGGGCAAGGTGAAATACGTCAACGGGAAGAAGTATGTCTGGGTGGAAGGTGGAACCGGCTCCAACCTCGGTGGCCACTGGGCCGACGCCGACAGCCCCGAGGCTCGCAACGTCACGAATTGGGGTGCGAAAGATCTGCAGGATTACCAAAGCCGCAGTGGGTTCCAGGGCGGCGGGAACTAAGTTTGCGCCGCGACCGGTGCGGCGGGGTTACCGCTGATCCAAGAGTGCATTCGATCACGGCACCAGTAGGTCACGCTTACTGGTGCCGTTTCCTTTTCCTCGCGCAGAATCGGGGCAGCCTGCGGATTTTGCTGTTAAGCTAAGCCCGCATGTTTGAGATCAGGGCGAAGGAAAAAGCTGTGCAGCGCGCGCTGCTCGTCGGTGCTTACATCCAGGCCGACCTCAAGGCGGAAGCCAATAACCTGCTCGAGGAGTTAGCCGAGTTAGTCGAGACTCTGGGCATCCCGATCGTCGCCCGCGAGCTCATCTCCTATCGCGAAAATCACGCGCGTTATTTGATCGGTTCGGGCAAAGCCCAGGAAATTATCGATCGCGCCAAAGAGCTGGAGTGCGATGTCCTGATCTTCGACAACGAGCTCAGCCCTTCGCAGCAGAGGAACTGGGAAGAACTCGCCGGGATCACCGTGGCCGATCGCCAGGAAATCATCCTCGATATTTTCGGCGCGCGCGCCCAGACGCGGGAGGCGCGCATCCAGGTCGATCTCGCGCGGATGCAGTACTCGCTGCCCCGCCTGACGCGGGCGTGGAGTCACCTCGGTCAGCAGGGCGGCGGGATCGGCGCAAAGGGCGAAGGCGAAAGCCAGCTTGAGCAGGACAAACGGAAAATTCGTCTCCAGATCGATCGCCTGAAGCGCGAGCTCACGGAAGTGCGCCGCGCGCGCGCGACCCAGCGGAAGGATCGCAAGCGCGCACCGGTGCCGAATGCCGCCATCGTCGGCTACACCAACGTCGGCAAGTCGTCGCTCCTGCGCCGGCTGACCGGCGCGGAAGTTTTCGTGGAAGACAAACTCTTCGCCACGCTCGACACCACGACGCGCAAGATCGCGCTCCCGAACAAGCAACCGTTGCTCCTCACCGACACAGTCGGCTTTGTCCGAAAGCTCCCGCATCAGCTGGTCGAGGCATTTAATGCCACGCTCGAAGAGGCGGCGCTCTCCGATTTTCTCATCCACGTCCTCGACGCTTCGCAGGAGGAAGTGATGACTTTTTACAACACGACCATGCGTGTGCTCGCGCAGCTCGGCGCGGATACGAAACAGATGCTCGTGGCCTTCAACAAGATCGATAAAGTCTCGGACCCGCTCGCACTCGCTGCGTTACGCCGCCATTTCCCGGACGCGGTTTTTGTTTCCGTGCAGACCGGTGCCGGGGTGGACGAACTGATCGAGCGAATCTCGGATTTCGTCGCGCGCGGGACACTCACGGTTGAGCTTCGACTGCCGCCGGAGCGCGCCGATCTGCTCGCCCGGCTCCATCGCGAAGGCAACGTGGAAGAGATCGATTACGCGGACACTTACACGCAGTTGCGCGCGACCATGCCGACGCGGTCGCTCGAGACTTACGCGCCGTATCTTCATCCGACCGCAACGCCGCTGCCGGAACCGGCGTAGGCGCGCGCGTCGCAACCCGGTCATCCCGAGCGAAGCGTCTGCGGAGTCGAGGGATCCCGCCGGTTTTCTGTGCAGCATGATCGCTCGAGGATCTCGCAGCGATGCTTCACGACAGCGCCACGGGATTCCTCGGCTCCGCCTCGCTTCGCTCGGAATGACCGGGTCGGCGAGGCGCTTCGCCTTAGCCCGGAATCTCTTTCAGCATCTGCGCGTTCGTCGGGAACTTCTTCACGAACATAAGCAGACGCTCGATCGCCTCGACCGGTTTATGCCCGGCGAGACCGCGACGGATCAGGTTGATCTTATCGAGCTCGAACTGCGAGAGGAGCAGCTCCTCGCGGCGCGTGCCGGAGAGGAAAATATCGACCGCCGGATAGGTGCGCTGGTCGCTGATCTTGCGATCGAGCACGAGCTCCATGTTTCCGGTGCCCTTGAACTCCTGGAAGATCAATTCGTCCATGCGACTGCCGGTTTCGATCAGCGCGGTCGCGACGATCGTGAGGCTGCCGGCCTCTTCGGTGTTCCGCGCCGCGGCAAATAACTTCCGCGGGATCTCCATCGCGCGGGCATCGATGCCGCCGCTCATGGTCCGTCCGCCGCCGCCGGTTGCGTTATTAAAAGCGCGCGCGGTGCGGGTGATTGAGTCGAGTAATATGAAAACGTCCTTACCCGCTTCGACGAGGCGTTTGGCGCGCTCGACCGCGAGCTGCGCGATGCGCGTGTGACTCTTGATGTCGCTGTCGTTCGAGCTCGCCATGAGCTCGGCGGACGGCACGGTGCGGCGAATCTCGGTCACTTCTTCCGGGCGCTCGTCGACGAGCAGGATGATCAGTTTCATCTCGGGATGATTCTTCACCACCGCGTCGGCGATGTGCTGCAGCAGCGTTGTCTTGCCGGTCCGGGGCGGCGCGACGATGAGACCGCGCTGACCTTTGCCGAGCGGCGTCATCAAATCCATGATCCGCGTCGTGTAACGATCGGGCACGGTCTCGAGCTTGATCCGCGAATTGGGATTGATCGTGGTTAGCTCCTCAAACGGGCGCAGGTCCTGATACTTTGTCGGCTCTTCGTCGTTGATCTTGAGCAGGCGGGTCAACTGCGGTCCGCGATTGCCTTTGCGGATCTCGCCATGGATCCACATGCCGTCGCGGAGTTGAAAGCGCCGGACGATTTCGGGGGTGACGAAGATGTCGTTAGGCGTCTGCACGAAATTGCGTTTTGCATCGCGGAGGAAGCCGAACCCCTTGCCGGAAATCTCGATGATGCCATCGCCAAACTCCGGTTCGCGCGGGAGCTCGGCGCCGTTCTGGCCGCTGCCCTCCGGGCGGTCGCGGTCGTCCTCCCGCGGCTGGTTTTCACCCGAATCATGAGCTACCTCGGCAAACTGGGCCGCGTCCTCGCGGCGGAGCGCGGCTTCGTCGGTGCGATCTTCGCGCATGAGGTCGGGCCCGTCGGCGCGCGACTGCTCATTGGCGTTGGCATCGCTGCCACTGTTTTCGCTGCGCGCGCCATTACTGCGACGGCGCTGGGGGCGGCGGCGGGAGGGCCGTCGCCGGCGATAAGGGGGCGCGCTTTCCGCAGGGGTGGACGGGTTTTGGTTTTCTTCGCTCATAATTGAAACTGGCTCACAAAGGCGCCGCAACGGACGGATGCGCCGGGCGCGTTTTCTCAGGCTGGCAACCGTGCCAGCACCTCATCAGGGATATCTAAATTCGAGTAAACGTTCTGCACGTCATCGTCGTCCTCGAGACTGTCGCAGAGGCGCAGGACCTGAAGCGCAGCCGTCTCGTCGACGACGGGAACCGTGGTGTCGGGAATGAAAGTAAACTTTTGCCCAGCAGTCGCCACGCTCGCGTGTTTGAGCGCCTCAGCTACGGCGTAGAGCTGATCGGGGGGCGTGAGAACAACATACTCTCCCTCCTCGGATGTCAAATCTTCCGCGCCCGCTTCGAGCACTATTTCAAGGAGACGATTCTCGCTGATCGTGTCGCGCGCGACGGTGATCCGGCCCTTCCGATGAAACATGTAGGAGACACTCCCACTGGTCGCCAGATGTCCGTCGTGCTTGCTAAAAATGTGGCGCATCTCCGCGGCGGTGCGATTTTTGTTGTCGGTCGCGGTGGTCACGATCAAGGCCACGCCGCCCGGGCCGTAACCTTCGTAGATCAATTCCTCGATCTGCGTCGCATCGACGCTTTCGCCGGTGCCGCGCTTGATCGCGCGCTCGATGTTGTCGTTCGGCATGCTCTGCGCGCGCGCCATCTCGATCACGCTGCGGAGCCGCGGATTGCCCTCGGGATCGCCGCCGCCGATGCGCGCGGCGACGCTGATCTCTTTCGAGAACTTGCTGAAGAGGGTGCCGCGCTTGACGTCCAGCGCACCCTTGGCGCGCTTCACTTTCGACCATTTGCTATGTCCCGACATGGAATGGGATAAAAAAAGAGCCGTTGCCGCAGGTGACCTCTGTCGCGCGGGGGAGCGGAACCGGGATGCCTCGAAAGGGAGGAAGACGAGGCGGCAACCGACCGCCCAGTGAACCGCAGGGCGCCCGGCTTGTCAACCGCCCCGCGGGCGCCATTCCGGGTTCGTTAGGCAAACGCGATGCATCTTTTCCCCGGGTCCCCTCGTCTTAAGAGATGTGAGTATAATTGGCCCAAGTACCCGATGGCGCGCCGCAACTATTCGCACCACCCCTGGACCTGACGGCCGACGCTCTGAGCTTGCGTGCCGGCGATTCCTTCGCAACGTTCGGGGCGTTTGGCGATGGAACCTCATAGTCTCCCCCGGAAAACTTCTCCACGAAGTCAGGGTCCCGGCGGCGGCAGTCGTCTGCCTAACGAGGCCGATGTCCTGCTCGTGGAGCAGATCAACCGCGGCGATGACCAGGCCTTTGCCACCTTTTACGATCGTTTCGCGCCCGGCCTTTTTTCCATGATCTACGCCGTCCTCCATGACCAGAAGGAGTCGGAAGACGTCCTTCAGGAAGCGTTCGTCCAGATGTGGAAGCGGACCGCCACGTATGATGCGACGCGGAGCAGTCTTTTCACCTGGTCGGTCATGATCGCCCGGCACAAGGCGATCGACCGCCTGCGTTCGCGCCAGCGGCAATCGCGCCTGGCCGAGGCGGTCGCGAACGAACCGGAAGATTTTACGGCCACCGCGCCGGCCGAACGCGCGGACAATGTTCTCGCCCGCAACGACGAACGCGAGCGGGTGCGCGCGGCTCTTGGTCAGCTCGGCGCGGCGCAACGCGAAGCGCTCGACCTCGCCTTTTTCGCCGGGCTCACGCAAACCCAGATCTCGGAAAAATTGGGAACGCCGCTTGGCACGGTCAAAGCACGGATCCGCCGCGGCTTGATGGCGCTAAGAGAAGTGCTCGGGAGGAGTGCCGCGTGAACGAACAACTCGAAGAACAGGCTTCCCTTTACGTCCTCGGGCTTCTCGAGGGCGCGGAAGCGGATACCTTTGCGCAGCAGCTCGAAAGCAATGCGGCCCTGCGCACTTTGGTCGATGAGCTCGATGAGGCCGCGGCGATGTATGCGCGGAGCGCACCTCCCCAGCCGCTCCCGCCGGATTTGCGCGCGAAGGTTTTGCGCCGGGTGACGGTGAGTAAACCGATTCCTTTCCCGAAACGCGTGAACTGGCTGCCCTGGGCGATCGCCGCCTGCCTCGCGCTCGCCTGCTCCTATCTCGCCGCGGATCGCTCCGGTTTGCGCCAGCGCGTGACCGCGCTCGAGCAGCGCGATTTCCTCGCGCAGATCCAGATCGCCTCGCTCAGCTCGCAGGTGCGCAACGCGCCCGATGCCAACGCCGTGGTCGTCTGGGACGAGAAGAAACAGCGCGGGGTGCTCAAGGTCACGCAACTGCCGCGAAATGCTTCGGACCGCGACTACCAACTTTGGCTGGTCGACCCGCGTTATCAGAACCCGGTCGATGGCGGCGTCTTCCACGTCTCGAATGACGGCTCGCTCAATGTCCCCTTCCATCCCACCAGCCCGGTGCGCAACGCCAAGGGTTTCGCCATTAGCCTCGAGCGCAAAGGCGGCGTGACCAAGGCGGAAGGCCCGATCGTGCTCCTCGGCAAGTGAGAAGTTTCTTCGGAGTCGTTGCGCTAAGTTTGTTCGTGGCTTTGCAGTCGGTGACGGCGCATTCCACCCTCGACCATTCGGAGCCGAAAGCCGGCGCGGTCCTGGAGCAAACGCCGAACGAATTAAGGCTCTGGTTTACCGAGCCGCTGAAGATCGGCTTGAGCACAGTCGAAGTGCGCAACGCTGCGGGGCAACAAGTCGATCGCCACGATCTCCGGGCGGACGAGAAGCACCCGGCGCTGGTTCACTTGTCGTTAGGCGAGAAACTCCCGCCCGGCACCTACCACGTCTCCTGGACCGCCGTCGCCCAGGATATGCATGTGAGCAAAGGCACCTTCAGCTTACAGGTGGCGCCGAAGTGACTAGAATTTGGCCCCGCGGGCGCTGATGCATTTGTCGAGCAGACTGGTCAGTTCCCAATTATTCGCGAGGCCCGCGCGCACAGCCCAGATTCCTTTCAGAGGTCCCTGAGGAAGCGCGAGGTCCTTCCAGTCGCCGTCGGGTTGTTGCACGGCCAGCTTAGCCGCACCGTAATATTCCAGTTGGCTCCCGCCCGCTTCCTCGAAGACCGGAAAGGAAAGGGCCATCGTGCCATCGGCGATTTCATAGACGAGCACGTTCAGCACGACGGGAGTCGTCGTGGTCAGCTTCCCCAATCCGAAGTGACCGGTGATGCGCCAGTCGCGGGCCAACTGCAGCGCGTATTTATCGTAGGCGCCATTTTCCTCTGAGTGAAGGATGTTAATGCCATAGAGACGGGTCCCGCTGAGCTGTCCTCGCACCATCACCCAGGCTTGCACCGGAGAGACGGCTACGTGCCGGTAAATTGCGGGACTGAGGGTTCGCTGCAGAACCGCTAACGGCAAACCCGGGATGTCTTTGATTGTCCGCACATGCTCACGCGCGGGAGCAGCAAAGCCATTCGTCAGGCAGAAAAGGGACAGGAGGAGGATTATTACGCTTTTCATGGAAGCGGTTTTAAGCCCCAAATTTTAGGGGGACAAGCTTATTCGTCGTTCCCTTGCGAAATTTTTACTCGGCCAAATATCAGAACGCGGAGAGCGAAACTTGCACTCGGATAAGGAAGATCACGCGCTCGCGCTTTCCAGCTTGTCCGAGCTAACGGCCGGACTCCACCTGGTTTAACTTCATCTGGAGCTCATAATTATTCGCGAGCCCGTCGCGTACTGCCCAGCCGTTCCCAGAGACGGTCGCATGCGCTCCTCTCGCCAAAGACCGTTCTGGCAAGTCGAGAGGTTTCCAATGGCCGTTCATTTCCTGGACCGCGAGTTTGGCGCCGCCATAGTATTCCAGCTGTTCGCCGCCGGCCTGATCGATCGAGGGGAATGAAAGGGCCATGGTTCCGTCGGCGATTTCATAAATGAGCACGTTGACCAAGACGGAGGCGGTGGGATCCACGTGACCGAGAGAATCATAGCCAGCGATCCGAATCTCGCGCGCTACTTGCAGCGCGTATTGATCGTAAGCCCCGTTCGCCTCCGAATGGATGACTCTCGCCCCGGAGATGTGCCCGTGGCTCAGGCGGCCGCGCACGGAGATCCATGCTTCTACCGGAGACACAAGCAGGTGCTTATAGATCTTCGCGCTGATCGTCCGCTCGAGAACCTTGCTCGGGAAGCCAGGAATTTCCTTGAACGAGCGCACCGTGTCGGCCGGGACCGCAGTGGCGCTGCCGAGGAACGCGCTGAGAAGAAGAAGTGCTTTAGGGATTTTCATATGATTAATGGTCGAATCTTATAATCTGTCAGGAAAGATGGAGCGGAGGCGTCCTACCGACTCTTGATCTGGTTCAGCTTCATCGCCAGATCGTAGCGATTGGCAATCCCGTCGCGCACCGTCCACAGGTCGCCCTCTGGTCCTTTCGGCAGTTTGAGTTCGCGCCATCCGCCGTTGCCCTCCTGCACCGCCAGCCGCGTCGCGCCGTAATACTCAAATTGATTCCCACCCGGCCCATCGAAATAGGGAAACGAAAGCGCCATGGTGCCGTCCGCGATCTGGTAGATGAGGACGTTGAGCACGACCGACGCGGTCGGGTCGAGTGAGCCGGTCGAGAAATAACCGGCAATCCGCACGTTCCTCGCGAGATCAAGCGCGTACTTGTCATAAGCACCGCCGAGTGCGGAATGAGCCACCCGGGCGCCGTAAAGGCGAGTGCCGCTGAGCCGGCCGCGGACGGCGATCCAGCCCTCAACCGGCGAGACCAGCAGATCTTTGTGCAGGGTCGCGCTGATCGTCCGCTCGAGCACGTCGCCCGGCACGCTCGGGATGTCTCTGAACGTGCGAATTTTCTGACCGGCGAACGCCGCCGAAAGAGCCGAAACCATGAGGAGCAGCGTGAGGGAAGTTTTACCGGTTTTCATATAAATGGTCTGAGACGCTATCCGACTGGTGTCAAGCGGGAATCTTTGCCGCTGGTCAAATTGGTTTTCACCCACGGGCTACAATGGCTTGCGGCGGGGACGCGGCGTGGACGGCGCGTCGGCCACCGGCATCAGCTCGAAGGTCCTGAATAACGGAGCGAGATCGATTGTCGCGCTCGCTGCCGCCTTCAGGACGTTGCCGAGATTCTGCGCGACCGACGCCACTTCCACGCGGATTCCGCGCCGACGCAACTTCGTCGCGAGAGAGGCGAAATCGGCGTCGCCGGTCACGAGCACGACCACGTCCGGCCGCATCTCGTCGGCGAGTTCGAGCGCATCGATCGCCATCATGACGTCGACATTCGCCTTGTAATGACCTTCCTCCGCAGGCGCGCCATCTTTCGTCACCACGAGAAAGCCGTTCGAGCGTAGCCAATAGATGAACTTGTTCTTCTTCTCCCGCTCGTCCTGCCAGAGCGGGATCGCCGGCGGCAATCCGGCATAGACCACCATCTCGATCAGATCGCGTCCCGTCGTTTCGCCGGCGAGAAACTCGCGCAGCCGCAACCAATCGAGGCCGCGGCCGGCGGTGCGCACGGAGCTGCCGACGTTCGACTCATCGACCAACACGAGCAGCCTCGGTTGCCGGGAGAGATCAGGCTCTTTTTTCCGCATCAGATTTGCGCGGAGCTCGCGATTGTAGAGCGGGTGCTCCGCCTGCCCGAGGCGCACTCCACCGCGCGCGTCTCTTCTCAACGCCGCTCTATTTTGTCGCCTTCTTCTTCGCTAACTTGGCCAGCGCGAGGCGCTCTGTCTTTTTGCGTCGTGCGGCGCGTTTCTTGACGTTATCCCTACCTTGGCTATTCCCCATAGCTCCATACTCACCCGACTTCGGCCAGTTCCAAACAATTCATTCTCCCGCAAACGATGCACGACGAACCGCTTCCTCGCCCGGGGGTCACGCCCGTCACCTGGCTCGGTCTCTTTCTCGCGCTCTTTGGGTTGCTGATCATCCGACAGGTCGGTGCCGTCCTCTGGCCGACTCCGAACTTTGCCTGGGCGCTCGGCAAAGAATCGCTCGTCTGGCTCTGCGCGCTCGCGCTCCTCGTCATCATCTGGCGCGGAGAACATCTCCCGCTTTCTTCAATCGGCGTCGCGGCGACGCGCTGGAAACAATCGCTCTGCTGGGGATTTATTTTGGCGCTCATCTGCGGCCTCGTCGCGACCGCGCTCAGCCTGCTGGCGAACGCGTTCTTCCCGGTCTCGCACGCCTCTGGCGCACCTGACCTGGCGGTCCTCCAGAGTCTGCCGCTTTGGCTGGTCTCGCTCATCGTCTTGCGCGCTGGCGTGGTGGAAGAATTTTTTTATCGCGGCTATGCGATCGAGCGTTTGCAGAGCCTCGGCTTGAAGCGGCTTTGGGCGGCCGCGATTCCGCTGGCCATCTTCGCTGGCGCTCACTTCCCACTCGGCTGGCCGAACGTGTTCGTCGCTCTCGCTCTCGGGGCGGTCTTGACGGCGTCTTATCTGTGGCGGCGCGATCTGGTCGCAAACATGATCGCTCATTGCCTCGTCGACTTCGTCGGCGTCGTCCTCCCACGCCTCCTCGCGCACACCTAGAGCTGTAGACGTTTCGCAGTGCGAAACGTCTACAGGCACGGACACTGCTTCGTTACCGGGATGGCCGTCCCTCCCCCGTTCCGAATCCTGACGGTCGATAACGAGCCTTCGGTGCTTTTCTCGCTCAAGTTCGTTTTTAGTGCTCCGCGCTTCGAGGTCACCAGTGCCGAGAGTGGCGAAGCGGCTCTGGCGTGTCTCGCGCCCGGCATGGCGCCCTACGACGTCATCATCGTCGACCAGAAAATGCCAAGCCTCACCGGCGCGGAATTGGTCGCGGAGATGCGCAAACGCGGTGTCGTCGGCAAGGTCATCGTGCTTTCGGCGCACGTCTCTTCGGCCGTCCGCGAGACCTACGACGAACTGCAAGTGCACGCCATTCTCGCGAAACCATTCGACCTCGCCGAGCTGCGTTCCGCGGTCGAGGCAGTGGTCGTGTGAGACGCAGAGTGCGGGATTGATTTCCGGCGCTCTCTTTCGCATGTTCCAGCGCCTAGGCGCACGCGTTTTTGCCAGATCGTTTTTCGCACCCTGCGCTCCATCCTCATCGAGAAGATCTTTCCGACACCTCGCGGCAAAGCCGGGATCGCCGTCGTTGACAAGATCATCGCGGCGGAAGGCCGTCCGATCGCCGGATCGAAGGCGAGCGACCTGCAGCCGTAGCTGAAGAAGCGCGTGGGCGAATCGCTCCACTGCAGGCTGCAAGGCAGCGTCGGCACCGAGTACGAAGTCACCCTCGTCGCCATCCCAAAACCGCCGGGGAACTAAAACTTCTTTCGCCTAACGATCCTTTCTTCGGCTCGCTCTTGGCGGCGCGGTTTTTTACGACGCGAGGCGGAAACGGCGGTCCGCGCTCGCGGGTTTGCGGCAGCGAAATTCGACGTTCGGCGATTCCCTGTTCCTTCGAACCCCGCGCCCGCACTTCGCAAAGCGAAGCGTCTACAGCAAGCAGCAGGTCGAGCCGATCTGCATTTTGACGACGCAACCTTGGCTGGAAGAAAAAACCGCCGAGACTAAGCGCGGCTTCGTCACTCTCGCCGCCAAAGCTGAGGCACTAAAAGTCTGGAAGCCGGAAATTCCGGCGTCTGTTTCCCCGATCCGTCGCCGGCTAGGGGCGTTTCTTCCGCTTCAACGGGGTCGCTTCCGGCTCCGGCGGCAAAGTGCGGCGGGGACGCGCGCTGGGGGTCGGGGTGGCCTCGCCTTTTTTCTGCCCGTACTCGAGCCGGGCTTTGCGATTTTTCGCGTCCTCGTTGTTCGGATCGAGGCTCAACACCTTGTCGCAATCGGCGATGCCTTTCGCGTAGTCCTTCTTCAACTCGTAGACGTAACTGCGGTCGAGATAGGCCTCTTTGTTCTGCGGTTTTTCCTTAATGATCTTACTGAAGTCCGCGATCGCCTTGTCGTATTCTTTCACGTTCCAGAGCGCAAACGCGCGCCGGTCGAGGATCTCGACGTCGTTCTCTTTCTCCTTCAGGACGACGTTGTAATCCTCCACCGCCCGGGCGTAATCCTTCGCCCCGAGGTAGGCGAAAGCGCGAAAGCGATGCGCGCTCACGCTGTCCTTGAGCTTGATCGCGCGGGTCAAATCCTGCGTCGCGTCGGTGTATTTTTTCAGGGAGATGTTAACGATGCCGCGGTTCAGGTAGGCCGCGTAGTTATCCGGTTCCACCTCGAGCGTGCCGGAGAAAGCCTTGACCGCCTCCTCCATTTTGCCCGCGCCTTTGTAGGCGAGACCGAGATTGTTGTGGTTGTTCGGCTCTTTCGGTTCGGCTTTGACGGCTTTCTGGAAAAGGTCGATCGCCTTGTCCCATTCCTTGTTCTTCGCCGCCTCGATCCCGTCTTTGCCGAATTTGTAGGCGTCGGCTTTGTCATCGGCGCGCGTGGCCGGCGTGAGGAGCGCGCTCGCGAGGAGGCAAACTCCGAAGGTCAAATTACGTAAAGTTTTCATGCTCATGGTCTCCCCCTTGAATCGGACGAGCGGGCACTTTGGCTGCAACAAGCTGCGGCGGCAAGCCTCAGGCCGCGGGAGCTTGCGCCGGCGCCCCGGGTTCGTTCACCCGGCGAATGCTCAAGGCGCGGCCGGTCGTTTCATCCACTTCCACGACCGCCCCGCGCAGCCGCACCTCGCCCTGGGCGACGGGAAATGCCGCAGGGAGATTGGAAATAAAACGACCGACGATCGGCTCGATCGCGCGCCCGAGAATCGACTCGACCGGCCCGCACATCCCGGCGTCGCAAAGAAACGCCGTGCCGCCCGGAAAAATCTGCTCGTCCGCCGTCTGCACATGCGTGTGCGTGCCGAGGACGGCGGATACCCGCCCGTCGAGATAACGGCCGATGGCGATTTTTTCGCTGGTCGTCTCGCCGTGTACATCGACGATGATGACCGGCGTCTCCGCGCGCATCTGTTCGACGGCGGCATCGAGCATCGGGAACGGGTTCTCCAGGATCGGCTGCATGAAAGTGCGCGCCTGCACATTGATGACGCCGACTTTTCCCTTTGGCGTCTCGAGCACGATCGAGCCCGCGCCGGGCGCGCCTGCGGGATAATTAATCGGCCGCAAGAGCCGTGGCTCAGTGTCGATATATCCGATGATTTCCTTCTGGTCCCAGATGTGGTCCCCCGTGGTCACGACCGAGACACCGGCGCGGAGCAGATCGATCGTGAGCCGCGGCGTGATCCCCCGCCCGGCCGCGGCATTTTCCCCATTCACGATCGCGAAATCGATCCCCCAGAGCTGCTTCAACTCCGGGAGGCGCGCGATCACCGCGCTCCGGCCCGGCTCGCCGACGATGTCGCCGAGGAAAAGAATCGTGAGCATGGCCGATCATCGTATTAAACTCGAAAATCCCAAGACGATGTTTGCCCGCTGCCGCCTCTCCTTTTTCTTCCTGCTTTTGCTCCCGGCTTACGGGCTCCACGCCGAGTCCAAGACTCCCGCGCCGGCGGTCGATGAAGAATCGCCGAACAACAACGCGACCAACCTGAGCACGCTTGGACGGCGCCCGGATTGGGGCGAGCTCGAGCGTTACCAGGCGACGATCACGCACGACGAATTCGTGCATTTGCTCCACGACGCTTACTGCACGCGCGGGGTGAGCGAAGAGCTGATCACGATCACGCCGACGGAAGCGCGCATCCTGAAAAGCAAAGGTGAGCCCGACCATTTCGTCCTCCATTTTGCAAAGAGCGACGCGGACCGGCTTCCGCCCGATCGCACTTGGACGCCGCCCGCGAGCCTGCCCAAGCCCGCGAGTGCGAGCGCCGGACCACTCGCCGGTTTGCACATCGCGCTCGATCCCGGCCATCTCGGCGGGACCTGGGCGAAAATGGAAGAACGCTGGTTCCAGATCAAAAAAGCGCCGCCGATCATGGAAGGAGATCTCACTCTCCAGGTCGCGGAGATGCTCGCGGCGCGTTTGCAGTCGTTAGGGGCGAAGGTCTCGCTCGTGCGCGCGAACGCCGAACCGCTCACACCCTATCGGCCCTCCGATTTCGAGCAGATGGCGCGCGTCTTTTTACAGCGCGCCGGGATCGCCGCGCCGCGGAAGGATTACGACGGCCCGTCCGATCCGGCGAAAGAGCAGACCGTCCGCTGGCAGGAGGAGCTGCTCTTTTACCGGAACAGCGAGATCCGGCGGCGCGCCAGTCTCGTGAATTACCGGCTCCAGCCCGACCTCGTGCTTTGCCTCCACTTCAACGCGGAGCCATGGGGCGATCCCTCTGCGCCGACGTTGGTCGAAAACAATCACCTCCATCTCTTGGTCAACGGTTCCTATCTGCCGTCCGAGCTCGAGCTCGACGACGAGCGTTGCGAAATGCTGCACAAGCTCCTGAGCCGCGCGTATCCGGAAGAACTCGACCTCGCTGAAGCCCTCGCGCGTGCGCTCGCGAAGGCGACCGGCCTGCCGCCTTATCAATACAAAACCGAAAACGTCAGCGCCGTGGGCAGGACCGGTTACGTCTTCGCGCGCAATCTCATGGCCACGCGGTTGTATCGCTGCCCGACGATTTACCTCGAGCCTTACGTCATGAACAGCCGCGCGGTTTTCGACCGCGTGCAGGCGGGCGATTACGAGGGCACGAAGCGGGTCGCCGGGAAAAAGCGGCCGAGCATTTTTCGCGAATACGTCGA
>JBPCRH010000410.1:0-2982 GCA_050997075.1 Chthoniobacterales bacterium | reverse complement strand
TCGGGATGCTGATCGCCGCGCCGTTATTTGTGGCGATGCTCTTCACGCCTTTTCCGGCGGCGTGGGGTTTTCTCTTCGGGGCGGTCTTCTTTGGTTTCCTGAACACCGGCCCATCGAACACCGCGCTCGCCAACGTCGCGCTCCCCGCCGTCCGCGCGACCGCTTTCGCGCTCAACATTCTCGTCATTCACGCCCTCGGCGACGCGGCGGCCTTCCCCACGATCGGGTTCATCGCCGGGCACACGAACATGAACATTGGCTTCCTCCTCATCTCGCTCATGATGCTCCTCTCCGGCGTGATCTGGCTCACCGGGATCAAACATCTGGGCGCCGACACTGTGCGGGTAGAAGGCGTCGCCACGACCGCGTAATCGCGACGTCGAAAAGTTGTCATCCTGAGCGGAGCGCAGCGGAGTCGAAGAATCCCGCCGGGTTTCTGGGAAGCGTCGATTTCACAAGCTCGCAGCGCGGGCTTCACGGCAGCCCGACGGGATCCCTCGACTGCGTTCCGCTTCGCTTCACTCCGCTCGGGATGACGGCCTATGGCGTCGGCGAAGGCGCGACCGTGTTCGTCGTGCGCGGCTGCGTCCCGGCGGGCGACGCACTCGGCAACGGCGTGACCACCGCGGTCGGCTGCGGCGACGCCGTCACCTGGCTAATCGTCGCCGTCGGCTGCGGACCCGCGGGAATGCTCGGGCTCGGCAAGGGGCTGACGGCATCGTTAGGCGCCTGAGCCTGGAGCGGCGTGATGATCGCAACGGCGAGGGCGAGAAAAAGGAAAAGCTTCATCTCCAAAGGATCGCGAACCGGCCCGTCGCCGGCCGTAAACGAGCGCACTGGAGGGCGGAGCTCCGGCGACACCGCGGTCTCGCGGGAGCTCGACCCTCCAACTCTTGGGTCAGGGAGAAACGACTCACTAGACAGGATTAACAGGATTCACAGGATTTTTAGGAAAGGCGCGTTCCGGCATTCTTCTCTGAATCCTGTCAATCCTGTTAATCCTGTCCTTCTCCTAGAGGCGCGCGAGCGGGCCGCGATCGTGCTCGTGAAGGTGGACGTCGTGCCCTTCGGCCCTAGCCAGGGCGATGGCAGATTCGTTAGGCCGACCGATCCGGCGAAGGAGTTCGCTCATCATGTCCCAGCTTTCCGCGCGATACGGCGCGACGCCGATGCTCGTCTTCAGCTCCACGATCGCCTTCTCGGGATAACCCAGACCGGCGAGGGCTTGGACGTAGCGTTTCTCGAGCGCCCAATTAGCTGCGCCGAGCCGCGCGGCCAACCGTAAACGCAGGAGATTTACTTTCCCGCTCTCGCGATTCTCGAGCACGGCGAGGCTTTCCTCCGCACGCGCGCGCAGTTCGGGCGGCTCCGTGACTTTCTTCAGGAGCTCCCGGGCCCGCGCGAACTCGCGTTGCTTGATCGCGATCGCCGCGAGCTCGAGCAACGCGCGAGGGTCGTCGGGCTCTTTCACGAGCGCGGTATCGAGCGCGCGCTGCGCCTCCAGGATGTGACCTTCGCTCAGCTCCAGGCCGCCGAGATTAATCCACATCCGCGCGGAATCGCCGCCGGACGCAATCGTGCGGGTGAGAAAAGTGCGCTGATCCTGCCAGTCGCCTGTGCGGATGAACGTGCGCGCGGAGAGAAAAACGAGCCAGAGCGCGAGGCAGATCTCACCGGTGCGTCGCTGAAAAACGCCTAACGAATCCAGCCAGACGGCAGCGCCGAGGAAAAGAAAAGCGATCGGCAAATAAAGCCAATGCTCAGCCACCGTAGCGTTAAGCGTGACCAGTCCGCTAACCGGCAGATAGCTGACGACGGCGCAGAGAAAGGGCAGGAAAATCGCACGCCGTTTCCGCACGCGCCAGAGCGCATAGCCCCCGCTCGCGATGAGGACGAGGCCAAGGAGCGTCTGCAATTCCCGCCAGGCCGCAGCATTCAGACTCGGTGTGACAAAACCAAACGGATGCGTCTCGACATCGCGATCCATGTGCAGATGCAGAGGCAGGACAATGAGCCCGGCGTATTCCGCGACCGCGCGCGCGACCACGATCGGCCTAACGAGAAGCGGCGCGGGATGCTGCTCGGGCGGCGCCGGGCTGCGTTCGGCAGGCAGGCGCAGGCTGAGATAAAACACGAGCACTGCCGCGACGATCCCGCAGGCGCGCCAAAACTCCTCGCGCGCGCGCTGCGCGAGCACGAGCAGGAGCAAGAGTGCGAGAAAGAGCAGACCCATCTCCTTGCTCAAGGCGCTCGCGAGCAACGCCAGCGCGAGCGCAAAACCGAGCTGCCACTTCCGCCGCCCGGTCGCTCGCTGCATGCGCAGGCCGAGGAAGAGCGCGAGAAAACCAAACGCGGCCGCGAGCGGATCCGCCCGGCCCGCGACGTAGGCGACCGCGGCATTTTGCAGCGGATGGATCATCCAAAGGAGCGCGACGAAGAACGCGATCCAGCCGCGGCGCCGCTCCGCCATTTCATAGGAGCCGAGCAGTTCCTCGGCAAAAAAGAAGAGCGCAATCGCCGCCGCCGCATGCCAGAGCACGCTGACGAGATGATAACCGCCCGGCGCGAAAACGAAGGCGGCGTAATCGAGCAGGTAAGTCAGCCGTTGCAGCGGCCGATAAAAGCCCGAACCGCCGGCGTCGACGAAGAGAAAATGTTGAAACCCTTCCCAGCACAGACGCCAGCTGCGAATGAGCGGATCGCTCAGGACGAGCGCGCGATCGTCCCAGACAAAACCCGCGCGCAAAGCCGGCGCGTAGACGAGCAGAGCGACGAGCAACACGAGCGGGGCGGCGATTCTTTTCGTCATCGAATTCCAGTGGACAGGAGAGAGCGATTGCGCGTCTTGGTGGGCAATGTCAATCGCGCTGCGCTCCCTGCTCGCCGTCGTTCTGCTCTCCGTCGCGAGCAACGCCCGTGCCGCCGGCGTGCCTAACGACTGCACCTAGCTCATCTTCGCGGTCGCGCCTGATTGGGATAACC
>JBPCRH010000404.1:0-2952 GCA_050997075.1 Chthoniobacterales bacterium | reverse complement strand
ATCGATGACCACGCGGTCGTAGTGACGCGCGGCCTCAGCCAGGAGTTCGCCAAAGGACGGGCCGCTGAGCAGTTCGGCCGGGTTCGGCGCGCGCCGGCCGCCGGTAAGGATGGAAAGGTGACCGCCGGTCGCGGTGGTAAAAGACTTTTCGCCTTTGCGTTTGACGCGGGTGACGTCGACGTCGCTGGCCGCGACCTTGATGACAGCGTCGGAGAGCTGCGTTTCGCCCACGAGACAATCGACGACGCCCGGGATGACGCTGTTCTCGGAGCCGTTCTGGCCATTGGAGGAGAAAATTTTCTGCAGGCTCGGGCGTCGCAGATCGCCGTCGATAAGAAGGACGTTGTGGCCCTGCTGGGCCAGGGCCAGGGCGTAATTTGCGCTGGTGAAACTCTTGCCTTCGGTGGGCACGGCGCTGGTGAAGAGGAAAACTTTCCGCTCGATTTCCGGTCCGAGCAGGGAAAGGGAAGCGCGCAGGTTACGGAAGGATTCCGCAATCGGACCCTCGGGCGCTTCCGCGACGAGACGATAAGTGAGGGCGCCGTCGGAAGTGTCTTCGTCCTTGTGCTTTTTGTCCTTGGCGCGTTCCGGCACAGCGGCGAGGACGGTTAATCCAAGCTGTGCTTCCGCCTGATCGACAGTCTTGAGCGAGCGGTCAAGGATGTCCATGCCGTAGATGAAACCGAGGCCGGCGGCGAGCCCTCCGAGCAAGCCCAAGGCGATGGCCTTGGTTGGATTGGGGCTGGCCGGCGCGTAAGGCATGGTGGCGTGCTCGGCGATGCTGACCGCGTTGGTTTTAACGTCCTTGGTCAGGTTGGTTTCCTTGATCTGGCGCAGGACGCTTTCGTAAAGCGCGCGATCGGTCTCGGCTTGGCGCGCGAGTTCCTGGTAGCCGATGGCCGCTTTGTTCAAGGCGAGCGCGGCATGTTCCTGATCGGAGGCAGCAGAGCCGAGGCTCTTCTCGGCCGCGCGGGCCTGCGCGAGGACGTTGCGCAGGACGGCGGGTTGATTGAGGACGGCGCGCTTGAGCGCGTTCTGCGCTTCAGTGAGAGCGGCTTGCGCGGCCATCATTTTCGGATGCTTCGATTTGTAGCGCTGCCGCAGGCTGGCGACGGCTGATTCCAACTGCGCGACGTCGCGGCGACGGTCGGCGACGACTTGCGCGTTGGCGATGCTGGGGATGGCGAGGAGGGCGTCGACATTGGTCCCGATCTGATCGATCTGCTGGAGCTCGCTCTCGAGGCGCACGCGGTCGGTCTTGGCGCTGGTGACTTTGCTGGATAACTCCTGAAGCTTGTCTTCCACGAGGCCGCCCCGACCGCCGCCCGAACCAGAGCCCGCGGCCCCCCCGGTCGCCGCCGCCCCGCCGCCGAGCTGGAGAGCATCCGGCGTGTTGGACTTGTATTCAGCGACCGCCGCCTCGCTTTTCTGGAGGTTCGCCTTGAGACGTTCCTGTTCCTCCATGAGATAGCGCAGGCTCTCCTGGCTAAAATCCGCCCGGCGCTCGATCGACATGCGGATGTATTCGCGGCCGACCGCTTCGGCGAGCCGCTGCGCGATCGCGGGATCGCGGTTGGTCACGTAAAGATCGATCAGCCGGGTGCCGCGACGGATGACCGGCTTTACCATGTTCGCGAGCGCGCCGCCGAGGCCATCCTCGAGCGGTGTGAAGGCGCGATCCCGCGCCGACATCTCTTCGCGCCGCGGGACAGCGGAAGCTTTCGGCGGCGGCGTCGCGGCGACGTTAGTGGTGACCGCTTCTCCGAGGAGCGCGCGGCCGCCATCATCCGCGAGGCCCTCGGAACGAACCACCCGGGCCATCAGATTTCGGTTGGTGAGATTCTGCTCAATCGTGCGCAAAGCCTCTTGGCTGGCGAGAAACATCGTGCGCACGCGCGAGTTGGATTCTTCGCCGCTGATCATGGTCGGCTCCTGGAAATCGACTTCGAGGATGGCGTGACTCTGATAGAGCTTGGGCGTGCGCGCGAGATAGCCGAGGGCGAGGAAAAGACCGGCGACGACGCAAAGCGCGACGATCCAGAGCCGCTCGAGAATGGAATGCCAGAAGTGACGAAAATCGAAGCCGCGACGTCCCTCGAGCGGCGTCTCGTAGTTGGCGTGGGCGGAACCTGCGACAGCGGCCGACGGCGGGGCGGGGGAAACGGAAGGAGTGCTCATGTGATTCACGTGCTGGGCTTGGACGGGAGAGAAAGCAGGAAGAGTTCCCTAACGATGATGGCGCGGTTTGGGTTGATCGACATCTAGAAAATACTTTCGCCGACGGTGATGGTGTCGCCGGGGACGACAAGGAAGCTGCCGCCTTCGCCCTTGGCCAATTTCTTGGCATTCACCCGCACGACCTGGTCGTGGCCGAGATCGCGATGGCGGCGGACGCTGATGCGATCGGGCGCGGCGATGCGGGTGTAGCCGCCGGCCATGGCGACGGCTTCGAGGAGATCGATGCCGCCGGGATTTCCCTCGGGCATCTCGTAACTACCGGGGCGGTTCACCTGGCCGAGCATGGTGAAACGGCGCTTCGCGTAACCGAGGAGGGAGACACTGATCTTCGGGTTCACGAGATAATCGCGGCCGTAAAGCTCGGTCAGGCGAGCGGCGGCCTGGCTGAGATTGAGCCCGCCGAGATGAACCGAGCCGAGCAGCGGGACGCTGAGATTACCTTCGCCGTTGAGGCGGCCATTGGTGCGCAGGTCGTCCTCCCCGAAGACCTCGACGGCGATCTGATCGTTAGGGCTGAGGACGTAGCCGACCGGAGCGCTGATCGCGTCGGTCCCGGGCGCGGTGGTGTTTGGCGCAGGCGCCGGCGCGTTCGCCGGGACGGCGGCGGGTTGCGCGATCGCGGGCGGGCGAGGCGCGTCGAAGACGTTCGATTGCGCCGGCAACTGCGCGGCGACAACGAGGAACAGAGCCGAAACGAAAACGAAAGCGGCGGGC
>JBPCRH010000402.1:0-5978 GCA_050997075.1 Chthoniobacterales bacterium | reverse complement strand
GTGTCGTCGAAGGCGGCGCCGAACTCGCGTTTTAGTGCCTGCGTCCGCGAATAGCGATGCGGCTGAAACATGGCGAGGACGCGCTTGCGCCCGGCGGAACGGGCGGTCGCAAGCGTCGCGCGAATCTCCTTCGGATGATGCGCGTAATCGTCGACGAGCAGGAAGCGTTCGCTCTGGTATTTGATCTCGAAGCGGCGGCGCGCATGCCGGAAGTTGCCTAACGACGTCGCGATTTTCGCGAAGGGCACGCCGAGCTCGGTGGCGAGGGCGATGACCCCGAGCGCGTTGCTCACGTTGTGTTTCCCTGGAACGTTCAGGGTCGCGTCGCCGAGTTTTTCTTCGCCCCGCTGGACGCAAAAAGTGGCTGCGAAATCATGCAGTTCGATCCCGGTCGCGCGGTAGCGCGCCGCGTCGCTGAAGCCGTAGGAGACGCTGCCTGGACGCGCGCCGCAGAGGCGCGTGGCATGCGCGTCGTCCGCGCAGTAAAAAACCTTCCCGCTCGTCTGCGCGAGCAGACGCTGGAAGACTTCCTCGATCGCCGCGAGGTCGGCGTAGAAGTCGAGATGTTCCTCTTCGATGTTGAGGATGAGCGCGTGCTCGGGATGGAAAAGCGCGACCGTGCCGTCGCTCTCGTCCCCTTCGGCGACGAAATATTCGCCTAACGGATCCCAGTGCGCGTTGCTCCCGAGGATCGGAATTTCCGCGCCGACGTAATGCGAAGGATGAATCTGTCCGCCGCGCAAAACGTGCGCTGCCATCGCCGAGGTCGTCGTCTTCCCGTGCATCCCGGCGATGATGATCCCGCGTTTCCCGAGCATGATCGCGGCGAGCGCCTCGGCCCGGCGAATCGCAGGAATGCCGCGGGCGCGCGCATCGGCCAGGATCGGGTTGTTCTCCTTGATCGCGGAGGAGTAAATAATGAGCTCGGCATCGACCGCGTCCTCGGCGCGATGGGGGGAAAACGCGCGCAGTCCGAGCTGCGCGAGTCGTCCGGTCTCGAGCGTGCGCGCTTTATCCGAGCCGCGGACATCGTGCCCGAGCTCGAGCAGAAGCGCGGCGATGCCGCTCATCCCGCTCCCGGCGACGCCGATCAAATGGATCGCGTGCCGCTCCTGCGTGAGGAAGCGCTCGAGGGCGAGATCAGGCGGCGAGAGCGTCATGCGGCTGACTGTACCTTTCCATCGTTTCTACGACCAACTCGGCCGCGTTTTTCGGCGCGAGCGCGGCGGCGGCGGCGCCCATCGCGCGGAGCGCGGCCTGTTCGCCCAGCAATTGCGCGATCTTTTTCCCGAGGAGATCATCGACCAGGTCGGATTCCCTGAGCAGAAGCGCGGCTTTTGCGGCCACAAAAATCTCTGCGTTCCGCGTCTGGTGATCGTCGGCCGCGTAGGGATAAGGAATGAGGAGCGACGGCAGCGCGAAGTGCGCGAGCTCGGCGAGACTGGCCGCGCCCGAGCGCGCGATCGCGAAATCGGCCGCGCTGTAAACTTCCTCCATCGCGTGATGAAACGCGGCCACGAACGCGGGGATGTTTTCGCGCCGATAGTTATCCTCGAGCAGGCGCGCGTCGCGGCTGCCGGTGAGGTGGATGATCTGGAGCGATTTTCCCTGGAGCGCGGGCAGCGCCTTGATCATCGCCTGGTTGATGCCCTGCGCGCCCTGGCTGCCGCCCATCACGAGCAGAGTCGGAAGTTCCGGGCGCAACCCCAGCCTAACGAGTGCCTCGGCCCGGTCGATCCGGCGGAGGTTGGCGCGAATCGGCGTGCCCGTCCACGCGGTCGTGGTCCGGGGAAAAAAGGCGGCGCATTCCTGGAAGCCGAGAAGAACGGCACGGACGAAACGCGCGGCGTGCCGGTTGGCTTTGCCGGGGTAGGCGTTCGACTCGTGAATGAACGTCGCGCTCCCGCGCAAGCGCCCGGCGAGGACCGGCGCGGTCGAGGTGAAACCGCCCATGCCGAGAACGATCTGGGGCGGAAATTTCCGGTAGATCGCCCGGCAGAGCGCGAGGCTGCCGTGGAAGCGCCTAACGAACCCGAGAATCGCGGGCGAGAAAGGCGAAGGCAGCGCTACCGTCGGCAGTTTCTCGAAACGAAAATCGCCGTGATTCGCGACCGCGAGACTATCGATCTCCTTCTCGGAGATGAAGACGAGCACTTCGTGCCCGCGCGCCTTCAGCACCTCGGCCACGGCCAATCCCGGAAAGAGGTGCCCGCCGGTTCCGCCACATGCGATCACGACGTTCACTGAGTCCCCTCCGGCGAAATGACGAAATCCGAAATCCGAAATCCGAAACAATGACGAATTCCGAAGCCCGAAAGACGGACCGACCGCGCGCGTCGCGCTGTGCTTTTTCGACATTTGGTCATTCGGATTTGTTTCGGATTTCGGGATTCGGATTTCGTCATTCCCCCATCAGATCCGTGGCGTCATCCGGACGCGGACCGGCATCTGTTTTTTCGCCGCCACCGGCTCGAGCACGCCCTGGCGATAGATGTTGATGAGGACGCCGACGGCAAAAAGCGCGACGATCAAATTCGAGCCGCCGTAGCTGATGAAGGGCAGCGGCATGCCTTTATTCGGGAGGAGCGAAGTGGTCACACCGATGTTGATCGCGGCCTGCCAGCCGAGGAGCGAAACGATCCCGGCCGCGAGGAGCAGCCCGAAGCGATCGCGCGCATGGAGCGCAATCGTGAGCCCGCAGACGATGACGACGACGAACAAAAAGACGACGAGCAAGCTGAAGCGCAGCCCGAGTTCCTCGCCGATAATCGGGAAGATGAAGTCGGTGTGCGCGTAGGGCAGGTAAGCCATTTTCTGCACGCCATGGCCAAGGCCACGGCCAGAAATACCACCAAGCCCCCAGGCGATGAGCGCCTGCATCTGCTGGAGGCCGGCGTCATGCCGGAATTGCTCCGGGTGCATGAACGCGGTCAGCCGCGCCATCCGTTCGGAGATGTGGGTGGCAATAAAAAGAATCCCGCCGATTCCGCCTAACGAGAGCGCGCCGAGGAGCGCGAGGTTCGTCCCGGCGATGAACATGACCACAAAAGTCGTCGCGCCGAGGAGCGCAGTCGTGCCGAGATCGACCTCCGTCGCGATCAGCGAGACGAGCAGGCCGATGACAAGGAGCGGGAGCACAAAACCGCGCCAGATCTGATTACTCTCTCTTTCATAACGGGAGAACCAAAAGGCGAGGAAGAAGACCGCGGCGAGCTTGGCGAATTCGGACGGCTGCGCACTCCAGCCATGGAAAACGATCCAGCGATGCGAGCCATTCTTTGCCGGGAGAAGGAAACAGATGGCGAGCGCGACCATCGAGCAGACGAACCAGATCGCCCAGGTCCGCTGCCAGAAGTGATAGTCCACGAGCGCCGCGCCGCCGCAGCAAACCAGCCCGATCCCGAGCCAGACCGCGTGCTTTTTAATGAAGAAGAGCGAGTCGCCGTGACTGTCCCGCGCGAAGGCGCCGGTGCTGTAAATAATGACGGCCCCGATCGCGAGCAGACCAAGGACCGCGAGGAACAGGAGGTAAGCGCTCTTCCGGTGCATCAGTTCGTTAGGGGTAGATCAGACGGTGCGGCAGACCTTTCCCGGAGGGACCTGCTTCCGCAGGTCCGGCTGTCGACGCTTCGCTCCGCGAAGCGGGAGTCTGCGCGATCAGCCAAGGGCAAAGGCGCCGACACCCGCGTTTCCCGGGGGGGAAAACGTCTACAGCAGAGTGCGCGTCGGTGCTGTCGACGCTTCGCTCTGCGAAGCGCGAGTATCGGCTCCGGGCGCAGAGGTGAGGCGTGAAGGCTGAGAAGGCAGACGAGCCGTCCGCGTGGACGTGCGGAAGCAGGTCCCTCCAGGGGAGTTTGCGGGCGTCGGTCATCAGTTCGACTTCCCTTTCGCGAGCGCGTGCGCCTCGGGGATTTTCAGCTTCTGGTTGATCTGCAACTTCCGCGGATCGGTGATCTGGTTGAGCTCGAGCAGGTCGGCTTCGGAGACCTTGAGATGACGCGCGATCGTGACCGGGTTATCGCCCTTCACCACAGTGTAAAGCTTGCCGGAATCTTTTACCGTCGACTTCGTCGCAGCGCCAGCGGGTTCGTTAGGCGTATCCGTGCCTCGAACTGTAGGGTGCGCTGTCCTCAGCGTATTTCCGCGATCCGCTGAGACAGCGGCCGCTACGGTGCCGGGAGGGGTGGCGATCGGAGCGGTTGCAGCCGTCGTCGTTGCGGCGGCCGCGGGGGCGAGGTCGGGCTCGATTGCGGCCGGGCTCGTCGCCGTCGCCGGCGTGTCGGTGGCGTTATTGTTCTCGCGCGCCTTGATCGTGTTAAAGGCGACGATGCCCGCGACCGCGACGATGTGGAGGACGAGCACGATGAGGAGCGCGCGCGACAACTTCATGTTCGGCTCGGACATCTCTTCGTAATCCATTTCCACGGGCAGACCGAGCGAACGGGAACGCCGCGCGGTCGAGGCGTTGAGCTTCTTTTTACGGGTGAGGAGCTTGGGTATTTTCATAAGGCGGAGTCCGGTAGGGCGCGCACGAGCGCGCGAAATTGGTCGCCGCGATCGGCGTAACTTTTGAACATGTCGAAAGAAGAAGTGCCGGGAGAAAAGAGAACGCTCTCGCCGTTTTGGGCGACGGCCTGGGCGCGGGTGACGGCTTCGCCTAACGAACTCGCGAGCTCGCATTGGGTCGCGTCTTTCCAGTCCTGCGCGATCCGTTCCGCGATCTCGCCGAGGAGAATGGCGTGGCGCACTTTCTGGCGGACGAGCGTGGTGATGGAGTGGAAGGCGAAGCCCTTGTCCTTCCCGCCCGCGATGAGGACAATCGGTTTGGTCGCGCTTAGCAGCGCCTTCTCGAGCGCGTCGAGATTCGTCGCCTTCGAGTCGTTGATGTAATCGACGCCGCCGATCGTGCGGACGAATTCGAGGCGATGAAGTTGCGCGCGATAGGCGCAAAGAGGCGGCACCATTTCCGCGAAGGAGAGCCCGCGGGCGCGGCCGACGGCGAGCGCGGCCATCCCGTTCTCGGCGTTGTGCGGGCCGGTGAGCTGGGCCTCGGCGAGATTCAAAATCGGCGAGCCCTGGTGGTTGATCCAGCCGTCGCCTAACGAGAAGTCGCCGTCGTTCGTCCAGGCACTAAAAGTCGTGAGCCGCGCCTTCAGCCCGGGCAGATTTTCCGAGGCGTTAACCACCGCGGTGTCGTCCGCGGTCTGGTTTTCGAAGATGCGCAGCTTCGCTTCGCGGTATTCGCGGATCGAGGGATAACGATCGAGATGATCGGGCGCGAAATTCAGCCAGACGCTGATCTCCGGGTGAAATTCGCGGATGGTCTCGAGCTGGAACGAGCTCACCTCGACCGTGAGGACATCGAGGTCGTCGCGCTCGCGCGCCGCTTCTACGAGCGGCTTGCCAATGTTTCCGCAGGCGACGGTTTGCTGGCCGCAGGCGTTGAGCATCTGCGCGATCAGCTCCGTCGTGGTCGTCTTCCCGTTTGTGCCGGTGATGCCGATGACGGGAACGCGCGCGAATTGAAAACCGAGCTCGAGCTCGCCGATCGTCGCGATGTTTTTGCGCGAGAAATTGCGCGCGAGCGGGAGCTCCGGATCGACTCCCGGGCTGAGAATGCCGAGATCGTAAACGGCTGGGTCTTCATCTGCGGCCGGGCCGCAGAGGAGGTAAACGCCGGAGGCGCGGAGCTGGTCGAGGCCGACCAGTTTTTCTTCCGGCGCGCTATCCAGCATGGTGACCCGCGCGCCTTCCTCGGCGAGAAGCAACGCGGCCGCTTTGCCGCTCCGACCGGCGCCGAGGACGGCGACATTCCTCTTGCGGTAAGCAGGCGGATTCATCGCAGTTTTAAGGTCGCCAGCCCGAGCAGCGCGAAGACGATCGAGAGAATCCAGAAGCGCACGATGACGGTGTTTTCTTTCCAGCCGCTCAGCTCGAAATGATGATGAATCGGCGACATCGCGAAGAGCCGCTTACCG
>JBPCRH010000434.1:0-2887 GCA_050997075.1 Chthoniobacterales bacterium | reverse complement strand
GCCATGCTCCTCGCCCTGATGTGGTTTTCTGCCGGCGACGGCCGGGGAAAGAAGGACATGGTCATCCTCCCCTACAAGGATCGGCTCGCGCTCTTCAGCAAATATTTGCAGCAACTGGTGATGGAGTCGTTAGGCAAAAAGCTCGATCTCGACGGGAAAGAAGTGCACCAGGGGATCGCGGTTTATGGGAACAAAGGCTCGACCGACCAGCACGCCTACGTGCAGCAGTTGCGCGATGGCGTGCCGAATTTTTTCGCCACCTTCCTCGAGGTAAGAAAGGATCGCGGAGGCACCAAATTCGAAGTCGAACCGGGCGTGACCAGCGGCGATTACCTCCAGGGTTTCCTCCGCGGGACGCGCGCCGCGCTGTATGAAGGCGACCGCGATTCGATCACGGTGAGCATCGCCCAGGTCGATGCCTATCATGTGGGCGCGCTCATCGCGCTCTACGAGCGAGCGGTCGGGTTTTACGGCTCGCTCGTGAACGTGAATGCCTATCATCAGCCGGGCGTGGAAGCCGGCAAAAAGGCCGCTACGCGGATCCTGAATTTGCAACCGAAGGTCCTCGGCGCGCTCTCCGCTTCCGGCCAGACCGCCGCCGAAGTGGCGCAGGCGATCGGCGCTGAGGGCGAAGATGTTTATCACGTTCTCCGCCACCTCGCGGCGAACGACGCGTCGCTCACGACGAGCGGAGCCGATCCTGGAACGGAGAAATTCTCGCGCGCGCTGTAGTCGCTTCGCTCTGCGAAGCGCGGGAGAGAGCGTCGCTGGGGAGGGGAAGTACACCTGCTTTGGCCAACAACTCTCGTGCTTCCTAAGGAGGCATCCACAGATGGTGACACCGCCCGACGCGGGCTCTAGTATCCCGGTGCTCCTCGTTACAGCCGGCACCAGAGCCTATCCCATGTCACAATCAGAACCATCCATTCCCTGGCCGGAAACGGTAAAATTCATCGGCCAATTCAATCACGATATCCGCAACCATCTGAACGCGATCGAGCTCCAGTCGGCTTTCCTCGGAGAGATCATCGAAGAGGCTGAGGCGAAAGACGAAGTGCGCCGGCTGCGCGAGATGACCGCGGCGATGGGCGCGGCTTTGCAAAAACTTTCCGGCCAGTTGTCGAAGATTAACCCGAGCACGATGTCCTATCAGGGAGTCGAGCTAATCGAAGATCTCCAGAGCAAAATCACCGCGACTCATCCGGCCGAAGCGGCGGCGATCGAATGGCACTCGTCGTTAGGCCAAGAGCCGATCGAGATCGATCCGCATCTTCTGATCGAGGCGTTCGCGGAGCTTTTTGCGAATGCTTTTACCCACAGTCGCGGGAGCGAGCCGCTGGGTTTTAGTGCTTCAGCGGATGACGGCGCGCTCGTTTTTACCCTGCGCGAACCGAAGGCGGAAGCGCTCGAGGTCGGCGAAGACTGGGGCACCCGCCCCTTCGCGCAGGTGCGACACGGACATTACGGGCTCGGCCTTTTCCGGGCCCGCGCGATCGTCGCCGCGCACCAGGGAACGATGCGCACAACTTTCGACCCCGCCGCCTCCACCCTCGTGACCATCGTGACCCTCCCCCAGGCGAGTGCCTGACGAACGCTCGTGCCCGCCAAGATGACTCCTGACAATCGACGCATCCTCATCATCGATGATGAGCGGCCGATTCTGCTTACGCTCGAGGCATTGTTAGGCCGGCACGGTTATCACCCGGAAACGGCCGCGACCGCCAGTGCCGGCCTGCGCCTGCTCGAGAAAAACTCCCCTGCCCTCGTCCTCCTCGATCTCCAACTACCCGATGCCGACGGCCTGCACATGCTCGAGCAGATCAAGGCGGAGCATCCGGAGACGCAGGTCATCATCCTGACCGCGCACGATTCGCTGAACAACGCGATCGAATCGATCAAGCGCGGCGCGTATCATTTTATCAGCAAACCCTACGCCCCGGAAGAGCTCCTCAGCCTGGTCGAGAAGGCGCTGGAAAAACAGTCGCTTCTGCGCGAGACCATTCGTCTGCGTGAGAAAACGCAGGAGCTGACGAAACGTCTCGCCCAGGCCGAGACGCGGCTGAAACCGATCTTCAAGAGCAAGGTGATGCAGCAGATCGACGATCTCATCTCCGCGATGGCGCCCTCGGAAGCGAACGTCCTCATCACCGGCGAGAGCGGCGTGGGCAAGGAAGTGATCGCGAACGTTATCCACAGTCGAAGCCGGCGCGCAGATAAGCCGATGGTGAAATTAAACTGCGCCGCCTTCCCGCAGCAGATGATCGAGTCCGAGCTTTTCGGTTATGTGAAAGGCGCCTTCACCGGGGCGATGAACGACTTCCGCGGGATGATCGCGGAAGCGGACGGAAGCACGCTCTTTCTCGACGAAATCTCGGAGATGCCGGCGGATCTGCAGACGCGTTTCCTGCGCGTGCTCCAGGAGCGGGAGTTTCGTCCGCTTGGGAGCACTAAAACTTTGAAGTCCGACTTCCGCGTGGTCGCGGCGACGAACCGCCCGATTCACCAGGCGCTCGCGGAAAGCCGGCTGCGCTCCGACCTTTATTACCGGCTCAACACTTTCCAGATCGAGCTGCCGCCGTTGCGCGAGCGGAGGGAGGATATCCCGCCGCTGGTGGCGACGTTCCTCCGCAGTTTCGCGGCGCAGTTGGGGAAGGAAGAGCCGACAATTTCGCCCGAGGCGTTCCAGAAGTTGGTCGATTACCAGTGGCCCGGGAACGTGCGCGAATTGCAGAACGCGATGGAGTACGCGGTCGTGCTCGCGCGCCAAAATCAGATCACGGTGAAAGAGCTGCCGGCGGAAGTGCAGTTGCCGGTAGCGCTGCAACTGCGCGAACGCCCGACGGCGCAAAGTGCGCGCGCTCCCGGCGGCGGGCACAATCTCAACGAG
>JBPCRH010000400.1:0-2988 GCA_050997075.1 Chthoniobacterales bacterium | reverse complement strand
GGTTGCTTCCTTGCAGACACCAGAAGTTCGTTAGGCCGTCCGCCGCTCGCGGCCTCGCCTAACGACGATCCGATTCATCATGCCTGCTCCCAAACGCGCGCGGAAGAAGCGGATCGTCCTCAAATTCGGTTCCGGCATTCTCACCCGGAAAAATTCTCCCGGGCTCGACCGGTTGCAGTTCGCCCGGCTCAGCGCCGAGATCGCCGCGCTCATGGCCGCGGGTCACCAGTGCGTGGCGGTCACCAGCGGCGCGGTGGCGGCCGGGATGAGCGCGCTTTCTCTCGTCGAACGCCCGACCGATCTGGCGACGGCGCAGGCGAGCGCGGCGATCGGCCAGTCGAAATTGATGCGCGCCTACGAGACGGCTTTTGCGCGCTATAAATTGAACGTCGCGCAGCTCCTCCTCACCCACGGCGATCTCGACAGCCAGATGCGTCGCGCGAATGCCGAGGACACGTTCGAGCGGCTCCTCGCGACCGGGAACTTGTTCCCGATCATCAACGAAAACGATTCCGTCGCGGTCGAGGAACTAAAATTCGGCGACAACGATCGCCTCTCCGTCGATGTCGCGGTGCTCGCCGACGCCGACCTCCTGATCCTCCCCACTCAGGTCGATGGATTGCTCGACGCGGATGGTAAAATCGTCCGACGGGTGCGCGATATCGAGCGGGTGAAAGATCTGGTCCGAAGCGAGAAAGGCCGTTTCTCGGTCGGCGGAATGGTTTCGAAACTCGACGCCGTGCAGATGGCGGTTGAGGCGGGAATTGCGACCGCGATCATCAACGGCCGGGAGCCGCAGCGGATCGCCGCGGTCGTGGCGGGCGAGGCAGCGGGCACGCATTTCGTTTCGCAGAAGCGCGCTCTGGCCTAACGAAAAGCTAAGATGACCTGTCATCCTGAGCGAAGCGCAGCGGAGCCGAAGGATCCCGTCGGGCTTCTGGGAAGATCCGCAGCGGAGAAAGTGTGCGAAGGCTTCGAGGAGGCCCCTTGGGATCCTTCGACTGCGCTACGCTCCGCTCAGGATGACCATGCTTTCCTGCCGCTTCGGCGAGCAGACTTGTCATGACTCTTGCCGAACAAGTTCTCGATTTCGGCCGACGTGCGCGGCAAGCAAGCCGCGCGCTGGCGAAGCTTGACCGCGAGCAGAAGAACGCCGCCTTGCGCGCGATGGCGGAGGAAGTTGTCAGTTCCAGCGCATCGATTCTTGCGGCGAACGAAAACGACCTCGCCCGCGCGCGGGGAAACGCGCTCGCGCCGGCGATGCTCGACCGGCTTACTTTAAATGAGCAACGGCTCGCGAAGATGGCCGACGGCATTCGCCAGGTCGCCGCGCTGCCCGATCCGGTGGGCGAAACCCTCCGGCAGTGGACGCAGCCGAATGGAATCGAGATCACCAAAGTGCGCGTTCCGATCGGCGTCATCGGTATCATTTTCGAATCGCGCCCGAATGTGACCAGCGATGCCGCGGTCCTGTGCACTAAAACCGGCAATGCCATGATCCTGCGCGGCGGCTCCGAGGCGATCGAATCAAATCTCGCGATCGCCGCGGCGCTGCAACGGGGCGGCGCCCGCGCGGGTTTGCCTAACGACTGCATCCAGCTCATCCCGCAGACCGATCGCGCAGCGATCCAGCACATGGCGGAGATGGATCGATATATCGACCTGATTATTCCCCGGGGCGGTCCCGCGCTGATTGAGGCGGTGGTAAGCCAGGCGCGCGTGCCGGTGATCAAACACGCCGAGGGCATCTGCATTGTTTACGTGGACGAAGCGGCCGATCTCGAGATGGCGAGCGCGATTATCGAGAACGCGAAAACGCAGCGCCCCGGCGTCTGCAACGCGATCGAAACCGTTTTAGTGCATCGCTCGGTTGCGCCCGCGCTTTTCGAGAAACTGGCTCCGCGATTAACGGCCAAGAACGTCGAGCTTCGGGCGGACGAGAGCGCTTTTCAGCTCCTCGCGGCGCGCGCTTACGAGCCGCTCCGTGCGGCCACGGCCGCGGATTGGAAGACCGAATTTCTCGACTACGTCCTCGCCGTGAAGGTGGTCGATTCGCCTAACGAAGCGATCGAGCATATCGAGAGCTGCGGGTCGCATCACAGCGATTGCATCGTCACCCGCGACGAGAAACTGGCCGAGCGTTTCCTGCGCGAGGTCGATTCCGCGACGGTTTATTGGAACGCCTCGACCCGGTTCACGACGGCGGCGAATTCGGTTTCGGCGCCGAGATCGGGATCAGCACAGACAAGCTCCACGCGCGCGGGCCGATGGGCTTGGAAGAACTCACGACCTATAAATATCTCATCCGTGGAGAAGGGCAGGTGCGTAAGTGACTGCACCCGCGCGAAGCGGGGGTAACTTCCCGCATGCCGATCTACCAGCTCGAGCGCAAACAGAAAGTCGCGTGGTCGTTGGACGATTGCTGGCGCTTCTTTTCCGATCCGCGCAACCTGCGCAAGATCACCCCGCCGGAGCTGAACTTCCGGATCAAACGCGACCTCCCGCCCGCGGTGTACCCCGGGCTGATGATCGAATACACGGTCTCACCGCTCTTCGGCTTCCCGATCACCTGGCTGACCGAGATCGTCCACGTGGACGCGCCGCACCGTTTTGTCGATGAACAGCGGACCGGGCCCTACCGCATTTGGCATCACGAACATTTCTTCTCCGAACTGCCGGGCGGCGGGACGGAAGTGCACGATCTCGTGACCTACGCGCCGCCGCTCGGGCCGCTCGGGATTCTCCTGAACCGCTTCCTCATTCGCCCGCAGCTCGAGAAGATTTTCAATTATCGCGAGCAAATGATGGGCGCTGCCGAAGCGGCAAATTAGTCATCCCGAGCGAAGCGAAGCGCAGTCGAGGGATCCCGACGCGCCGCCGTGAAGCTTCCGGCACGAAACCTTTCACGAAATTCCGCGGGATCCCTCGACTTTGCCTCCGGCTTCGCTCGGGATGACGCTGATTATCCCGCTTAGCCCCAGCTTGACC
>JBPCRH010000346.1:0-2607 GCA_050997075.1 Chthoniobacterales bacterium | reverse complement strand
GGTCAAAGAGAAGCCGCCGCTGGAGCAGTTGCCGGCGGTGCTGCAACTCGTGCAGGAGACGGAGAAAGAGTTGAACGGCCAAGGCCGCGTCCTGCTGCGTTATTCGGGGACTGAGCCGAAAATCCGGCTACTGATCGAAGGCCGCGACGCAGTAAAAATCGGCCAGCAGGCGGACCGCATTGCAGAGGAAATCGAGGAAGCAATCGGGTTGAATCAGGAGAGCAGGAAAGCAGGAAAAGGGACGGGCGCTTGAGGCCGCGACCCGGCACCGGCATTTTCTTTTTCCTGCTTTCCTGCTTTCCTAATTCCTCTTCACGAATCTCCCGCAAGTCGTCGAAGCGCTTCTCTTCAGTGCGCAGAAACCGCTTACTCCGCGTGAAATCGCGAGCGCGCTCAAAGGCGCCGGCGGCGAAGACGAACCCGTGCCTAAAGAATTCGCAAAGACGAGCGAAGCGGAAGTGGCCGCGGCCCTTGAGGCACTAAAAGTCAGCTACCTCGAGCAGGAGCGCGCCTTTCAGCTCGTCGAGAGAGCGGAAGGCTGGCAGTTCGCGAGCGATCCCGCTTTCGCGCCCTGGGTGAAGCAGTTGTTTCCCGCCGTGAAACCGGCCCGGCTTACGCCACCGTCGCTCGAGACGCTCGCCATTATTGCCTATCGCCAACCGATCACGCGCGCCGATGTCGAGGCCGTCCGCGGGGTCGCGATCGAAAGCGTGCTCCAGACTTTGATGGAACGCGGCCTGGTCAAGATCGCGGGCCGCGCCGAGGTCCCGGGCCGACCGCTGCTTTACGAGACGACGCAGTTTTTCCTCGAGCATTTCGGGTTGCGCGATCTCGATGAATTGCCCAATTCTGAGGAACTAAAACGCCGGGAGTTGCCGACCGCGCCAATCGCGCCCGTGGAAGAAGAACAGGCTGAGCTCCCAGTGGTCGAATCTGCGCCCGCGGAACCGGTCGCTGAAGAAGTGGCCGAAGCGAGCGAGCCCTCGTAGAGCCCACTTTCTCCTTGCTCAACCGGCCCGCGCGCCGGATTAAGCAGCGATGAACAAAATTGCGCTCAGACTCGGAGGCGTCTTCCTCGCCGGTGTGGTCATTTTTAGTTTCACCGGCTGCGGGAGTTACAACCGTCTCGTTACCCTGGAGAATAACGTGAACAAGAAATGGGCTGACGTGCAGTCAGTCTACCAACGGCGCGCGGATCTGATCCCGAACCTGGTCAGCACTGTGCAAGGCGCGGCGAATTTCGAAAAATCGACCCTGACCGAGGTGACGAACGCCCGCGCCAGCGTCGGCCAGGTAAAGCTCGACCCGAACAAGGCGCCAACCGACGCCGCGCAGCTCGAGCAGTTCCAGGCGGCGCGAGGCCAGTTGAGCAACGCGCTCTCGCGCCTGCTGGTTGTGAGCGAAAATTATCCGCAGCTCCGCGCAACCGAGGCTTTCCAAACGCTCCAGGCGCAACTCGAAGGGACCGAGAATCGAATCTCGGTCGAGCGCAATAATTTCAACACCGCCGTGCAGGAGTACAACACCTACATGCAACGCTTCCCGACCAACATGTTGAACAAGATGTTTGGCTTTAAGGCGCGGCCCTTCTTTGCTGCGCAGCCTGGGAGCGAGAAGGCGCCGGCCGTGAAGTTTGATTTCGGGAGCAGCCCGGCGGCACCCGCGCCGGCCCCGGTCGCGACACCCTGACGGATTCTCGCCGAGGTGTCATCCTGAGCGAAGTGAAGCGCAGCGCAACGCAGTCGAAGGATCCCGCCGGGTTTCTGGGAAGCTCGGCTGCAGGAGCTTTCAGGCATTGCCACCGGATCCCTCGACTGCGCTGCGCTGCGCTCGGGATGACCGCGTTTGCGGCCTTCTTTTTTCTGCTCGCGGGCGCGCTCTCGGCGGAAATTCTCCCGCCGAAACCGAAGGGTTATTTTAACGATTACGCGAACGTCGTGGACAAGGCGACGGCACTGCAACTGAACGAGCAGCTCGCCCAATTCGAGCGCGACTCGTCGAACCAGATCCTCGTCGCGGTCTATCCAACGATGCAGAGCGAGTCGTCGGTCGCCGACTTTACCTACCGCGTAAAAGAGACCTGGGGCGTAGGGCAGAAGGGTCGCAACAACGGAGCCGTCCTCTTCGTTTTCGTCGAGAACCATCAGATGTTTATCCAGACCAATTACGGCTTGGAAGGCGCGTTGCCAGACGCGACCGCCTACGACATCACGCACAACGTGATCGCGCCTTATTTCAAGAAGGGCGATTACACCGGCGGGTTGCGCGCGGGCGTCGCCGCGATGATCGCCGCGGCGAAAGGCGAATACAAAGGCACCGGCAAAACCGTCCAGGAATCCGCGGCCAAGACCGGTTCCCATTTGCCGGTCGGGCTGATCATTTTTCTCGTCATCATCGCGTTTACGATCTTCGCCAATCGACGCCGCGGCCGGCGGCGTGGCTACGGCTTCAGCGGAATGGGCGGACCATTCATCGGCGGGTTCGGGGGCGGTGGTGGCGGTTGGGGCGGCGGCAGCTCGGGCGGCGGGGGCGGATTTAGTGGGTTCAGCGGCGGCGGCGGGATCGGCGGCGGCGGGGGCGCGGGCTCGAGCTGGTAACAAAGATGCG
>JBPCRH010000333.1:0-6118 GCA_050997075.1 Chthoniobacterales bacterium | reverse complement strand
GTCGTTAGGCGCGCACCGTTTTTTGTTACGAGCACATCCTCGGTATTCGCGCGCGGCAGCGTCGCGCGCACTTCCAATTCCTCCATCCCTTCGCTCGGCAAATCTTTCGCGCTGTGCACCGCGACGTCGATGCGCCTAACGAGAAGTTCCTTCTCGATCTCCCGCGTGAACATGCCCTTGCGGCCGGCTTTCCGATCCGCGATCACGGGCGCCGATTTGCTCGATTCGTCGCCGCTCGTGCGGATGATTTCGAGCGCGATCTCCAGCTTCGGCCAGGCGCGGCGCAAGGCCGCTTCGACCATCCGCGCCTGGGTGAGCGCGAGCTCGCTCCCGCGCGACCCAAGGACGATCCGTTCGGTCACGATTCCGACGGCCGCAGTTCCAGCGCAGCCGCTTCCCGCCGCGCCCGCGCCGAGGTGAACCAGCCGCTGAATTCGTCGACATGACCGGCAATGATTTCCTCGCCAGCGGCGATCTGCTGGCGCCGTTGCGCAAGGGATTTTTGCGCGATCGATTGCAGCGAATCGATGTCGTAAAGGAAGACGCCTTCCATTTCGTTCACGTCCGGCGCGACGTCACGCGGGACCGCGATGTCGATGATGAAAAGCGGACGGTTGACCCGGTCGTGCAGGAGCGGCGCGAGGATTTCGCGGGTCACGATCGGCGTCGGTGAGGCGGTCGAGGACACTAAAATATCGACTTCACGGCAGTGCGTTTCCCACGAGTCCATCGGCACGGCGCGCCCGCCGACCTGTGCGGCAAGTGCCTCCGCGCGTTCGAGCGAACGATTGCTCACGCGCAGGTCGGTCACCCCGCGTTTCACGAGCGCGCGCGCGGTGCGTTCGCTCGCTTCGCCGGCGCCGAGCAGGAGAACTTTGCGGGTCTCGAAGTTGCCGAAGATTTGTTCCGCGAGATCGACCGCGACGGAGCCGACAGAGACGGCGCCGCGCGTAATCTCCGTCCGCGTGCGCACTTGTTTCGCGACGCGAAAAGCGCGCTGGAAAAGCCGGTGCAGGAACGGCCCGGCGGCGCCCGATTCGCGCGCCGCGGCATAGGCCTTCTTGGCCTGGCCGAGGATCTCCGTTTCGCCGATGACCATCGAGTCGAGCCCGGAAGCGACGCGGAAAAGATGCTGCACACATTGCAGCGCTTCGTGGCGATAAAACGAATTCATCTCCTCGCCTAACGACGCCCCGGCCGCGAGCAAACAGTGCGCGATCCGCACGGTCGGGATCGGTTCCTCGGCCGCGGCATAGACCTCGACGCGGTTGCAGGTGGTGAGGAAAAGCGCCTCCGTGCACCCGGCCGTTTCCCGGAGGACGCGATCGATTTCCGCGTGGCCGACGAAACGCTCACGCGTCTCGACATTGGCGGTGTGATGGCTGAGGCCGACGCAGAAAAGATGCATCACATCGAGCGGGTTTGAGAAAGGAAGTTGATGCCCCAGAGGAGCGTCAGCGCGCCACTAAAAGCGACCACGCAGAGCGCCGCGATCCGCCGCGGCGCGGTCGCGCCGAGATGCCGCGCGACGAGGATGGCGGCGTAGAAAATCCAGACGCCGAGCGACCACGCGACTTTTACGTAAGGCAACGGTTGCCCGGTGAAAAAGCCCGCCGCGAGCCCGACGGTGAGGAGGACAAACCCGAGCCAGACGAGCCGGGTAATCGCCGCGAAGAGAACGGTCAGCGGCGGGAAATGATAGAACATCGAATTGAGCTCGCGGCGTTTTAGTTGCCCCTCCTGCACGAGATACATCAGCCCGGCGACACAGGCGAGGGCGAAGGCTCCGTAGGCGATGAGGGAGACGGAGGCGTGGAGCTCGAGCCAGGGCGTCGGCGCATACTTGATCACACGGCGGACATCGATCGGGGTGAGGAGCGCGCAGGTTTGCAAACCGAAAACGAGCGGGGCGGTAAACGCGCCCATTAACGAAAGCCGATAGGCCGGCCCGATGAGCAGGTAAATGAGCGAGACCGACCAGGCGAGGAAGATGAAGACCTCGAAAAGATTCGTGATCGGACAACGCCCGAGCGCGTGCCCGCGAACATAAAGAAACCCGGTCTGGAAAATGAACCCGAGCGCGATCGCGAAGAAGTTAAAACCGGCGGGCCGATAGGCGCCGCCCCGGATCGCCACCACCGTCCGCACCATCGCGAGGAAAAAGCAGAGGGTGGAGACGATGAGCAGCTCGCGATCCATGAGGAGGCCGAGTGTAAAAGAATGGGTGGCGCTTGGCAATCCACCGCTCGTTGCACCTGCACTTACACATTCACTTTCACCTACACTCCCAAGGGAAGGGAAGTGTGTAAGTGAAAGTGAATGTGCAGGTGCAAGGAGCGGTTGGGCCGCGGGCGCGCTTCCTGCTTTTTCAGGATGCGCCATGAAAAGGTTAACTTTCGACGCCCGGGCGCTCACCCCGACGGAAAAGACCGCAGTTCCCCCTGAGACCGAGGCGCTCAAGCGGAATCTCGACCGGATCTACAACGGCCTACGCCGACGCGCGCAACGGGAATGGTTGCGCGGCCACGCCGGCGCGGACCCGAGCGATGCCTGCGTCAGCGTCCGCATTCATGGCGGCACCGAACTGGCTCTCTCGGGATCGGCCTGCTAGCGGCCGCGCTTTCCAGCCGGCGGATTAGAACGCTTTTAGTGCGCCGCCGACGTCGTTGCCGATCTGTTTCGCGCTCCGGTTGACAAGACGAGCGTAAGGGTTGTTATCGCCGCCCCGGCCCACACTGAAGATGCCGCCGCTGCTCGCGCCGCTGCGGCGTTCCTGCGCGAAAGTGAAGAGCACCTTCTTCGTCTTCCCATCGACAACTTCCCCGGCGATCGCGACGCTCGCCGCTCCGCCAATCACGCCACCGATCCCGCCGAAATGGCGCGCCGCTTCCGAGCCCGGATGGACCGCGGTGACGTGCGCGCGGATGAGCAAAACACCAGCGCCGGCGCTGCTGCCCTGGCTGACATTGAGACCGCGCGGCGCTTCCTCGGCGACGCCGTCGGCGAAGGTCGCGGTCGCGTGCGCGAGCGCGTCCATCACCGGCTTGTAGGAATTATCCGACTGCGCGGGCAGCTCCGCCCCTTTGCTCGTGACCGGCGCGACGACGATCGCCTTGTAATTCGCGAGCGAGAAAGTCTGCATGATCTGGACGTGGTCGAGGTCGTGCCAATCTTCGTATTTGCCGGGGGTATTCGCGGCCCCGCGGGCAAAAGCGATGGAACCAAATCCGGGCAGACCGGTGGCGACGAGGATGGACAGGACCAGGTGTTTTGTTGTCATGGGCGGCGACCGTAGCGGGCACGTTCGTCAGGAGTAAAGGCAAATTCACCTGCGCGAGGGTCGTCGCTTCCGATTGCAAAGGGATGGCAGCACGAAAAGAGCGCGAAGCGATCATCATCGGCGGCGGGATCGCGGGATTATCCGCCGCGATTTATCTCGGGCGAGCGGAACGCGACACCCTCGTGATCGACTCCGGGCATTCGATGGCGGAATGGGAACCCGACGTCCGCAACTACCTCGGCTTCCCCAAAGGCATCGCGGGCACCGAGCTCCTGAAGCGCGGCTGCCGGCAGGCGAAAGCGCACGGAGTCGAGTTCAAGGAGGATGAAGTCAAGAGCGTGCGGCGGCGCGAGGAAGGTTTCACTCTCCGCGGGCGGCGCGTTTCCTATCACACGAATCGCCTGCTCATCGCGACCGGCATTTTCCATCTCCCGCCGGAGATTCCCGGGGTGAAGGATTGCCTCGGTCACAGCATGTTTTTCTGCAAGGATTGCGACGGCTACCGCGTGCGCGGGAAGCGGATCGCGATCTGCGGCGCGAATGATGAAGCGGTCGAGTATGCGCTCGGGATGCTAAGCTATTCCGCCTGCGTCATCGTCGCGACCAATGGGAAGCACCCGCGCTGGAGCCGGCGGCACGCGGCCTGGCTGAAGGAATATCAGATCCCGGTACACCAGGAAAAGATCACAGGCGTGCATCATCGCGGTTGCCAGGTGCGCGGACTGCGCCTGCGCGGCGGGAACGAAGTGCGGATCGATTCCATTTTTACGACCCGGGGCGACGTTTTTCACACGCGGCTGGCGGAGTCGTTAGGCGCGCGGCTCGATCGCGATGGGCAGATCAAAGTCGATCAATGCATGCGCACGAGTGTGCCGCGTCTTTACTCGGCGGGTTGCGTGACGCCGGCGAATTGCCAGATGATCATCGCCGCCGGGCAGGGCGCGACCGCGGCCCAGACGATGAATCGCGATCTTTTCGAGGAAAGTTTGCGGACGCATTCCCTGCGCCGTCTGCGCACTGAGCAAATCGAGGAGGAACGAACGGTGCCGGAAGGATCCCCCAGACGATTGAATCCGAAAACGCGGATCGGGCAAAACTCCTGACAGGAGCCTTTTGACCATTAACATCCGCCTCCCAACTACAGACGGTGACGGTCGAAAAAACTCTGGCCATCCTCAATAAAACCTCGTCTCTGGCCGCCCTCCTCAACCTCGCGATGCCAGCGACCGCGCTGCGAATTTCTGGACCTCCAGGGCTACACGTGCCTTGAGAGTGACCTCCCGCGGCCTCCAACCTGGCGGCGGAGGCGTCTATCCGTCGCACGGCCCCAACTTTAATCGAACCGGCGTTCCACCTGACGGCGCGAGCGAAAAATCCGAGCGCGCCGCCCGCACCCGGCGATTCGTTAGGCGGAAACCGGAACGACAATTCCAATATTTTGTCCCTTTCCTCTTGAAAACTTCCGCTCGATACTGAGTGTCACGACGCAACTATGGACGCTACTTCTTCCGTCTCGACTCACCCCGGCCACGATCCTCACCAAAACCACGACGAGCACGGACACCACGAGCTCTCCTTCCTGCGGAAGTACGTCTTTTCGACCGATCACAAGGTGATCGGACTGCAGTACCTCATCACCGGGCTGATTTTCCTCTTCTTCGGCTTTTGCCTCATGATGTTGATGCGCTGGCAGCTCGCTTTTCCGGGCACGCGCCTGCCGGTGATCGGCACCCTGCTCGAGAATGTGCTCGGCCCGGGCGCGATGGCGAACGGCATCATGACGCCGGAGTTTTACAACTCGTTAGGCGCGATGCATGGCACGATTATGATCTTCCTCGGGATCGTGCCGGTGGCGTTTGCGGCCTTCGGTAATTTCGTCGTCCCGCTCCAAATCGGCGCGCCGGACATGACTTTCCCGAAGATCAACATGGCAAGCTAACAGGCGTTTTTCGTCGGCGGCATGATCATGCTCGTCAGCTTCTTCGTTCCCGGCGGCGCGACCAAGGGCGGCTGGACTTCCTACACCCCGCTTTCCGATATCGCGGATAAGGGGCCGACTTATGACATCATCTTTAATGGCCAGACGCTCTGGCTGATCGCCTTCATCCTCCTGATCACGTCGTCGCTCCTCGGCGCGGTCAACTTCATCGCCACGATCATCCAGCTCCGTGCCAAAGGGATGACCTGGATGCGGCTGCCTTTCTTCGTCTGGGCGCAGTTTGTGACCGCGTTTTTATTGCTGCTGGCCTTCCCGCCGCTCGAGTCCGCGATCGTGATGCAACTGATGGATCGCATCGCCGGCACGAGCTTTTTCCTGCCCAGCGGCCTGATCGTGAATGGCGCGGCGGTCTCGATCAGCGGCGGCGGCAGCCCGTTGCTCTGGCAACATCTCTTCTGGTTCCTCGGGCACCCGGAAGTGTACGTTTTGATTCTGCCGGGCATGGGCATCGTCGCGGAGATTCTCGCGAACAACACCCGCAAGCCGCTCTGGGGTTACAAGTCTCTCGTCCTCGCGGCGCTCGTCCTCGGGTTTCTCTCCTTCATCGTCTGGGCGCACCATATGTGGCTGACGGGGATGGGAACGGTGGTCAGCGCGTTTTTCCAGACGACGACGATGATCATCTCGATCCCGTCGGTGATTATTTTGAGTGCGTTTTTTATCTCGCTCTGGGGCGGATCGATTCGATTTACGGTCCCGATGCTTTTCGCGACGGCGTTTCTGCCGATATTCGGCATCGGCGGTCTCACCGGGATTCAGCTGGCGTTTAACACCGCCGATCTCTACCTGCACGACACCTATTATGTGATCGCGCATTTCCATTACATCGTGGCGCCGGG
>JBPCRH010000271.1:0-6950 GCA_050997075.1 Chthoniobacterales bacterium | reverse complement strand
CTTACACTCGTTAGTCTCACCGCCTGCACCGCGGCCGCGGCCACCGAAGAAGACATCCAGGAAACCCGCGACGCCAAACCCGGCGGCACCCTCGTGGTCGACGTCGATTTCGGCTCGATCGAAGTGCTCCCGGGCGACGACGACAAGGTCGTGATCAACGCCCATCGCAAAATCGAGGCTTCCTCGAAAGAGAAGGAAGAAGAATACCTTAAGGCCGCGCCGATCCGGGTCACGACCGAAGGCGACAAAGTCATCGTTCGCGCCACCCACAAACACGAATCGTTAGGTTCACAGCTTTGGAACCTGCTCGGTCGGCACAACACCGAAGGCCGCTACAGCATTCGCGTGCCGGCTAATTTCAACACCGACCTCGACACTGACGGCGGCGGGATCACCGCGAGCGGGCTCACCGGCTCGATCAAGGCCGATACCAGCGGAGGCGACCTGAGCTTCGAGAAGATCCACGGCGACATCCATGCCGACACCAGTGGCGGCGACATCAAAGTCACGACCTGCGAGGGCAAAACCCATCTCGACACTAGTGGCGGCCACATCGAAGTGACCGACGGCCGCGGCGACGTCAGCGCCGACACTTCCGGCGGCAACATTACGGTGATGAATCTCGCCGAGGACGCGAAGGTCGACAGCAGCGGCGGCAAACTCCGCCTCGCCAACATTAGCGGAAAACTCCATGCCGAAACTTCCGGCGGCGCGATCTCCGCCATTCTCCCGGGGACCATTTCGAACGACATCCATCTCGAGACCTCGGCCGGCGCGATCACCGTGATGACGCCGCCGAACGCCGGCCTCACGATCGACGCCGAGACCGGCGCCGGCAATGTGCGGAGCGATTTGCCGATGGCGAACGTGCGTTCCGACGACGACTCGCTCAACGCCACAATCAACGGTGGCGGCAAGAACCTTGTCCTCCGCACCGGCGCCGGCTCGATCGAGATCGTCTCCGCCGAGAAGGAGACGGCGCAGCAATGAAAGCCCGTGGCGCGAGCTTCCAGCTTGCAAGTTTCATCGCTCACAGCCGACGACTTTCGATGCTTCCGCCTAACAATCAGACAACAGAAACTCGCAAGCGAGAAGCTCGCGCCACGCGGGAAGCTCGCGCTTTATCATGAACGACTTCCGCTTCGCCCTGCGTCAGCTCCGCCAATCGCCGGGCTTCACGTTCATTGCCGTCCTCACCCTCGCCCTCGGGATTGGCGCGAATACCGCCATCTTCTCGCTCGTAAATCAGATGCTCTTCGCGCCACCACCCTATCAGCGGCCTAACGAAATCGTGCAGCTCTTTTCCCAGGACGTGAAGAACCCGAAGAGTTTTCGCGGTTTCTCCTATCCGACCTATCGGGATATCCGCGACCAGAACACGGTCTTCTCCGGTCTGCTCGCGTACGACAACAATTTCGTGGGGCTCGGCGAAAAGGGAAACATCCGCCGCGCGGTCGTGGACGTCGTGAGCTCGAACTATTTCTCGGTGCTCGGGGTGAAGCCAATCTTCGGCCGCACCTTTACGCCGGAAGAGGAGAAGCCGGGGCGTAACGAGCGAGTCGCGATCGTGAGCTACAGCTACTGGCAGAAGCACGGGGGCGACCCGTCGATTCTTGGTAGCACGCTCTTCGTCAATGGGCGGGCCTTCACGGTTGTGGGGGTCATGCCGAAAGGATTCACCGGGACGGAAAGCATTCTGTCGGTCGCCGCGTGGCTGCCGCTTGGCGTCTACGACGACATCACGAATGATCAGGGCGACGGGCCGAACAAGTTGCTGTCCGAACGCGGGAACGACCGGTTGTTCGTCATCGGCCGGCTCAAATCGGGGCTCACCGCGGCAGCGGCGGCGCCGTCGCTTAAGGGCCTCGCCGCAAATCTGGAGAAGGCGTTCCCGGTCGAACAAAAGGATCAGAGTTTCATGACCACGCCGCTCGACCGCTTCTCCACTAGCACCGAGCCGGTGGAGTCGGGACCCGAGAAGACCATTGGCATTCTGCTCTCGGCGATGGCGGCCGTGGTCTTGCTCGTGGCCTGCCTGAACCTGGCGAACATGCTCCTCGCGCGCGGCACGGCGCGACGCAAAGAAATTGCCATCCGGCTCGCGCTCGGCGGGAGCCGCGGTCGCATCGTTAGGCAACTGCTCACGGAAGGCTTTGTCCTCGCAGTGCTCGGCGGCCTGGGCGGATTGCTCCTCGGGCTGTGGTCTTCGGATTTGCTCGTCGCTTCGTTCAGCAAAATCTTTCCGGTTGATATCGTCTGGCTGAGCGGGCCGAACCCCGCGATCCTCGGCGCGACGCTGCTCTTCGCGGTTCTCGGCACGCTCTGTTTTGCCCTCGGCCCGGCGCTCAAGCTCTCGCGCGTCGCGACTCTGGAGAATTTGAAACAACAGATCGGCGAGGATGTCGTTAGGCGGCGCTGGAAATTTCTCCCGCGGAATCCGCTCGTCGTCGTGCAGATCGCTTTTTCCCTCGCGCTCGTAACCGCCGCGGCGCTCTTCATGCGCGGTGCGAGCAAAGCCGCGGCGGTGGAATCGGGATTGCACGCCGACCACACTTTCCTCCTGGAAACCGACGCCAGCCTCGCCGGCTTCGACCAAAAGCGCGCAGTGCAGCTCTACCGCACCCTAAGCGAAAAATTCGCGGCGCTGCCCGGCGTCGAGCACGCGGCTGTTTCGGCGACGGCGCCGTTCAGTGATCGCTTCGTCATGCGGACGGTGCAACGCGCCGGCGCCCCGCCCGATCCAAAAGCCGAACCCATTAGTCCGTTTTGGAACAGCGTCGGCGCAGACTATTTCGCCGCGGTTGGTTTGCCCTTGCTCCGCGGACGCCCGTTCACAGAAGCAGAAGCGACCGAGCCGGGCGGACCGCCGGTCGCGGTCGTTGATGAAACGCTTGCGCGGAAACTTTGGCCTAACGAGAACGCGCTCGGGCAATACCTCCAATTCCCGATCCGACCCGACGCGCCTCCGGAAAAAATCGATCCGGCGAGCGGAGAGATCGCGCGCGGGCAACCGATCAAGATCGTCGGCATCGTTCCGGCGACAAAAGGCCGGCTCCTCGGCCCGCAACCGCCGGGAACGGTTTACCTCCCCTTCACGCGCGGATTTCAGAGCGACGTTTTCTTTTTCGTGAGGTTCGCCTCCTTGCCCTCGAAGAATGAGCAGGGCGCCGCGGAGCTGCTTCGGAAAACGCTGCAGAACGTCGACCCGGTACTGCCCATGCTCGAGCTGCGGACTTTTACGAAACACGTGGACGCCAATGTCGAGCTCTGGATCGTGCGCGCCGGGGCGGCGCTCTTCTCGATCTTTGGCGCGCTCGCGCTCGGTCTCGCGGTCGTCGGCATTTATGGAGTGAAGGCTTACTCCGTGGCGCGGCGGACACGTGAGATCGGCATTCGTATGGCGCTGGGCGCGCAACGGCGTGCAGTGCTCTGGATGATCCTGCGCGAGGGGCTAACGATGATCGTATTTGGACTCGCGCTCGGCTTCCTACTCGCCATCGGCGCCGGGAAAATCGTGAGCAGCATTCTCTTTCAGGTGAGCCCGCTCGATCCTTTCGCCTTCACCTTCGCGCCGGCTCTGCTCGCGATTGCCGCCTTGCTCGCGACATGGTTGCCGGCGCGCCGCGCCACCCGCATCAGCCCCATGGCCGCGCTTCGCCATGAATGACCTCAGCGCTTCGCAGCGAAAAATCTACCACCACACTTCCGCTATTTCCTAGCCTAACGAATCACCAAACTTATGAACGATCTTCGCTTCGCTTTCCGCAGCCTGCTTAAGTCTCCCGGCTTTAGCATCATCGTCATCGCAACGCTCGCGCTCGGGATCGGTGCGAACGCCGCGGTTTTCACGGTCGTCAATGCGATCCTCTGGCAGAAGCTGCCCTTCGCTGAACCGGGCGGGCTCATGGAGATTTTTGGGACGCAGGCCGCCTCCCGTTATCTGCCGGCGGCTCCGGCCAACTTTCTCGATTGGAAGGCGCGCGCCCATATTTTCGACCACATCGTCGCTTACACCGGAGAAGGCTTTGTGCTCTCTGGCGGCGAGCAAGCCGAGCGGGTTTACGGAAGCCGGGTATCGACTGATTTCGCTGCTCTGCTCGGCAGGCAACCGATCATCGGCCGCAGCTTTCTGGCCTCCGAAATGAAACCGGGACGCGATGCGGTGGTGATTATCAGTTACCGGCTTTGGCAACGACGGTTCGGTGGCGACCGGAATGCCATCGGACGGCAGCTTGTTCTGAATAGCCAGCCCTACACCGTGATCGGAGTCATGCCGGAGGATTTCTGGTTCCCGGTTCGGCCCTTTGACCTTTGGCTTCCGCTCGCTCTTTCGCCCGCGCAAGAAGCGACCCGAAACACGCCCAGCCTCGCGGTGATGGCTCGACTGAAACAAGGTGTTTCGCTACCTCAGGCGCAGAAGCAAATGTCGAGGATCGCGCAAGATCTCGCGCGGGAGCATCCGGACACCAACGCTGGTCTCGGGACGACGCTGACCCCTTACCTGGACCAGATCTTCAACGATGTGCGGCCTGCTCTTCGGATGCTCTTCGCAGCCGCCGGGTTGGTCCTTTTCATCGCCTGCGCAAATGTGGCGAATCTTCTCCTCGCGCGCGCTTCTGCCCGCCGCAGAGAGTTTGCGATTCGCCGCGCGGTCGGCGCGACTCGCTGGCAGATCATCCGACTGCTCTTGATGGAGAGTCTGCTGCTGGCGTCGCTCGGCGGTGCGCTCGGAGCGGTGCTAGCTGTCTGGGGAGTCGATCTCCTAATCGCGCTCCGCCCCGCCTATGGACCTCTCCTCACGGCGACCGGCGTCAATGGCCGGGTCTTTGCTTTTCTCTCGCTCATTTCTCTGCTCAGCAGCGTGGCTTTCGGGCTCGCACCGGCCTGGCAGGTTTCCCGGCTTTCTCTGAACAACGGTCTGAAAGAAGCAAACCGGGCGACCGGCGATTCTCGGCGTCAGCACGGGCGGAGAATTTTGGTCGGCGCCGAGGTCGCCCTTGCGGTCGTGCTCTTAATCGGCGCTGGCTTGCTCGTCCAAAGTTTCATTCGACTCGCCGCGGTGCGGCCCGGCTTTCGCGCCGATCATGCTCTGACCATCAGCCTCGCGCTGCCCATCGCGAAGGATGCGGCTCCCGCGCAGCAAGCGGCTTTTTTTCAACGTCTGATCGAAAACATCCGCCCGTTGCCTGGAGTGAAAAGCGTCGGCGCGGTCACGAGCCTTCCGCTTTACGGAAGCGATGCCACCAGCTTCGAAGTGCAGGGGAAATCTCCTCCTGCAGGCGTGGCGCGGCCGTTGACGAATTACGATGCGGTCTCCCCGGAATTCTTCGCAGCGATGGGCGTAGCGGTCGTGAAAGGCCGCACCTTTACCGAGCGCGACGATGCGCACGCGCCGCCCGTTGTCATCATCAACGAGACGATGGCGCGCCGCTCTTTCCCTAACGAATCGGCAATCGGCAAACGCATCGGACTCGGCACGCCCGCCGACTGGCGCGAGATCGTCGGGATCGTCGGGGATGTGAAGAGCAATGGGCTCGCCCACGACGTCCGGCCTGCCGCCTACGTTCCTTATCTGCAAAACAAGGCCGCCTACCTCGCGCAAGCATCCGCCTCGATGGATTTGGTGATTCGGACGGCGTCCGATCCAGCCGTCCTCACGGCGAGCATTCGCAAAACACTGCAACGACTGGATAAGGATCAACCGATCACCAAGATCGAGACGCTCGAACGGCTGCTGAACGAGTCAATCGCGCAAGAACGTTTCAACACCTTTCTGCTCGCCAGCTTCGCGGCGCTCGCCGTGGTTTTGGCCGGGCTCGGCATCTATGGCCTGATCACCTACACGGTGGGCCAACGCGTGCAGGAAATCGGAATTCGGATGGCTTTGGGCGCGCAACGCGGCGACATCGTAGCGCTCATCGTTAGGGGAACGATGCTCATGGTGGGCCTCGGAATCGTGGCTGGTTTGGCGTGTTCTGTCGCTCTTACCCGTTTCGTCTCAAGTCTGCTTTTTCAAGTCAGCGCGCTCGATCGCGCGACTTACGGCGGCGTTGCTTTCCTTTTGATGCTGGTCGCTTTGTTCGCTTGCTGGTTTCCCGCCCGCCGGGCCGCCCGGGTTAATCCACTCGTCGCGCTTCGTCATGAATGACCGCTGCTGAAAGATCAGACCTCCATGATCGCTCCGCTTGTTCGCTTTTCCACTAGCACCGATCCGGTGGGAGGCGGGCCACTCGGCGCGATCGGCGGATTGCTTGCTGGGACGGCCGCGGTGGTTCTGCTCGTCGCCTGCCTTAACCTCGCAAACCTGCTGGCGCCGGGAAGTGGCGATCCGCCTCGCGCTGGGAGCGAGCCGCGGCATGATCGTTATGCAACTGCTCGTCGAACGCCCCGGTTACTCCGTCGAACTGCTCGATCGCTTCGTTTGTTCTTTCGTCCCCCAAGCACGAGGCGGGCACGCATTACGAATATTCCAACGTCGCTACCGCTTGCTCGGACAGGCCCTTGAGCGGCCTCCCACAAACCTCGGGCGCGAAGAGCTATCGGCAATTGCGGCATCTCCGGGTCTGTACGTGAGAGTTGATGCAGAGCTTTGCAGAGCGACGGCGGACCTGCGAATCGAAGAGGCGAGTGAGTCCCGTAGCTGCGCCACTCGCGTTTGACCGTTGCTCTTCATAAAGTCGGGATCGTCTGCCGCTGTCCTCGCGAAGCCTCCGGGATCGACAGACCATCCCGACTGCGCGGGGCGGGAAGCGAGACTGCGGGTTCAGGCTCCGCTCCGCTGTCGCTTCGGATTGCCGCCCATCCCACTCCGGCAATCCGACGCGCCAGACCTCCGCTGCGCCTGAACCCGCAGACTCGCGACGGGCGCATTCGCGCAAAGGGAGCGAATCGATCGCGCTATATTTTCAAAGAAGTAGCGGAAGCTGTCCGCAATACGAACCATTCTGACC
>JBPCRH010000239.1:0-3829 GCA_050997075.1 Chthoniobacterales bacterium | reverse complement strand
CCGCGATCGTCGAATACCGCGGCCGCAAAATCGGCGAGAGCATCCTCCGCGTGGAGAGCAAACTCTCCACCCAAAAAGACCTCTCCGAAGGAGCGGCCGAATCGCTCGCGGAAGCGGGAGCGCCCCTTCCGAACGCAGCGCCCGCGCCTGCCGCGGGCGGCGCGCCGAGCATCGATGTCGGAGTGCCGACGCGCGCCGAACAGGAAGCCGCCACCCAAAAGGCGATCGCGGAAGCGACCAAGGAATTGCGCGCTCGTGTCGACGCGCTCGAGTCCGACCTGAAATCTTCGCGCGCCCAGGTCGATACTGCGCAAAAAGAGAAGGCCGAGATCGCCGGGAAATTAAAGGAAACGGGCAGCGCCCTCGAGCAGGCGAAAGCTGAGGTCGAAAAACGGACCAAGAGCGAGGAGCTGACGCGCGTCCAGCTGATCGAAGCGCAGAAGTCCCTCGCGGGCGTGGAGGCGAGCAGCACCGGCGACCAAAAGGAAGCGCTGGCTTTGAAAGGCCAGATCACGCAATTACAAAAAACGCTTGAGGCCGCGGCGGCGGCGCGCGCCAACGCGGAGAAGGAAACCGCCGCCGCTCGCACCAGTCTGGCCGAATCGAACAAGAAAATCTCGAGCGTGGCCGAAGAACGCGATGCGATGCAGCGCGAGCGCGACGACGCCCTGAAGCAGCTCAAGGCTTCGGGTGACGCGCAGGCCCGCGTCCAGGCGCTCGTGGCTGAGAACGCCGATTTGCAGAAACGCCTGACCACTGCGGTCGATACCGTGCGCGAGATCAGCGAGAACAAACCGAAGCGCGCGCGCGAGCTCGCCGAGGTGAAACAGGAACTCGAGAAGTTGCGCAACCAGCTCGTTACGAGCCAGCAGAAAAACCAGGATTCAGACAAAATCATCGCCGACCTGCGCGGGCAGCTTGATGAAGCAAGCGGCGCCCTCGCCTCCGCGAAGCTGAACGGCGCCACCACCGCGGAAAGCGCGCAGCTCTTGAAGGAAAACCAGATGCTCCGCGGGATCGTGATTCGCGAGCGGCAGGAAGAAGCGCGTCGCGAACAGGCGAAGAAACTGATGCTCGCCGAGTTTGATAAACTAAAAATCAAGTCCGACGTCCTCGATCAGCAGATTCATCTCCTGGCGGAGCCGATCACGAAATTGAGCGAGGAAGAACTTGCGCTCCTCCGGCCACCGGTGGTCGCCATTTCCGATGATAAACCGGACACGATCAAAGCCAGCCTAACGATGGCAAAACCGGGTGCGGGTGCGCCGCTTACGATCACGAGCACGAGCCCGCCGGACGAAGAAAGCACCGGCAGCGGCCTCGAGTCGGTGGCTGGCGGCGACGGCGCTGCCATCGGGCCGGAGGTCGAAGCGGGCTTCAAGCCGGGCGTGCCGGGCGATCTCCTCCCGCTCGCGCGGGAGGCAAAGGAGAGTTTCGATCGCGGCAAATACAAGGACGCGGAGCAGCAATACCAGGAGATCCTCGCGAAGAGTCCGAACAATCTTTATTCGCTCTCGAATCTCGGGGTCGTTTTCTTCCGCAACGGCAAACTCAAGGCGGCCGAGCTGACCCTGAAAAAAGCGATCGCGATCGCGCCGAAAGATGAGTTCACCCACACCACCCTCGGGATCGTTTACTACCGCCAGAACAAGTTCGACGACGCGCTCTCCGAGCTGACGAAATCGCTCGCGATCAATCCGAAGAGCGCGACTGCGCACAACTATCTCGGCATCACCGCGAGCCAGAAAGGCTGGCAGGAAGCGGCCGAGAAAGAGATGCTCGAGGCGATCGCGAACAACCCAAATTGCGCGGACGCACACTTCAATCTCGCTGTCGTTTATTCCACCTCGCAGCCGCCCGCAAAGGAACTGGCGCGGCGCCATTACGAGAAGGCGCTCGCCCTCGGCGCGCCGCCCGACCCCACGCTCGCTAAGCTGCTAGGGCGGTAACGAATTGCGCGCGGTTGCGCGCTGTAGACGCTTCGCTCGGCGAAGCGCGGGAGCAGAGGCTCCGGCCAGAACGCGCGCTGGTGATGGTCATCTATCCAGCCGCTCGTTAGGTTGACGCGTGCCGAAGGTTTTCCTGACCGCGGAATGGCGGCAACTCCTCATGCTGAACTACGCGGTCGAGCGCGACCTGCTCGCGCCGCTCGTACCGCCCGGCGTGGAACTCGATGAATTCGACGGCGTCTGCTACGTCAGCGTGGTCGGTTTTCTCTTTTTGCGGACGCGCATTTTCGGAGTCGCGTTCCCCTTTCACCACGATTTTGAGGAAGTAAATCTTCGCTTCTACGTCCGGCAGCGCGGACCGGAAGGCTGGCGGCGCGGGGTGGTTTTCGTGCAGGAATTGGTGCCGCGCCGCGCGATCGCTTTCCTCGCGCGCACGATTTACGGCGAGCCGTATTCGGCGGTGCCAATGGCGCACGAAATCGCCGAGCGCGCTGGCCAGACGAACCTGCGCTACGAGTGGCAGCGTCTCGGTCGCACCGAGTTTGTCGCCGCGCAGACTGCGGGTGAACCGGGGTTCGTTAGGCCGGGTTCGCTCGAGGAATGCATTACTGGGGTTACAACGCGTCTCGCGGGCGCTCCACTCAATACCAGGTCGAGCATCCGTCGTGGCGGGTCTGGCGCGCCGCGGACCAGCAGTTCGACGCCGACGTGCGGACGCTTTACGGCGCCGGTTTCGTTGCCCCGCTGGCCGCCGCGCCCGCCTCTGCCTTCGTCGCCGAAGGCTCGAAAGTGGTCGTTAGGCGCGGGACCGTCATCCCGACCGAAGCGTAGCGTAGTGGAGGGATCCCGCGGCTGCGGGAGGGCTCCGGCGGGGTCGCGCTCTTCTTTTGACCGGGCTTTACGGCAGTTCGAGGGATCCTTCGACTTCGCCTCCGGCTGCGCTCAGGATGACGGCCGTTGTGAGCGGCGCTCTCTGCGTTAGCGGCTGAGCAACTCGCGAAGGACGAACGGCAGAATCCCGCCGTGCCGGTAGTAGTCGATCTCGATCGGCGTATCGATGCGCAACTTCACCGGAACCTTCTCGGATTTTCCGTCGGCGCGTTCAATCTCGAGTGTCAGGTTTTGCCCGGGCTGGATCGATTCATCCAGGCCGGTGATGCTGTAAACCTCCGAGCCGTCCAGGCCTAACGACTGCGCATTCGCGCCATCGGCGAACTGCAACGGAAGCACGCCCATGCCGACAAGATTCGAGCGGTGAATCCGCTCGTAGCTCGCCGCAACGACGGCTTTTACGCCGAGCAAACGCGTCCCTTTCGCCGCCCAGTCGCGGCTCGAGCCGGTCCCGTATTCGTGACCCGCCAGGATCACCAGAGGCGTCTTCGCCTCGGCGTACTTCTCGGCCGCTGCAAAGATCGACATCTGCTCGCCGCTCGGCTGATGCACGGTGACGCCGCCTTCGACGCCGGGGACCATCAGGTTCTTGATCCGCACGTTCGCGAAAGTGCCGCGGGTCATGACGAGGTCGTTGCCGCGCCGGCTGCCGTAGCTGTTGAAATCCTCCGGCTTGATTCCGCGTGACTGAAGATATTTCCCGGCGGGTGAGTTGGCCTTGATCGCGCCGGCTGGTGAGATGTGGTCGGTCGTGACCGAGTCACCAAAAATGCCGAGCGGACGGGCGCCGCAGATCTCTTCGATCTTGCCGACGTCCATTGTGAAATCGGCGAAGAAGGGCGGGTCGTGGATGTAATCGCTCTCCTCATCCCATTCGTAAACGTCGCCGGTGCTCGAGGAAATTTCGTTCCACTTCGGGTTTTGATCGGCGAAGTCGCGATACAACTTCCGAAAGATTTCCGGCTTGAGCGCGGAGCGCATCGTCTCCT
>JBPCRH010000369.1:0-3245 GCA_050997075.1 Chthoniobacterales bacterium | reverse complement strand
GGGCGAAACGGCGATGGGAGAGCAGTTCCGGCCCGACCCGCCAACAAAGATCTATAACCAACCCGATGAGCACGAACAGAAAAGCGGCTCCCAACCACTTCTAGCCCAACGAAGAGCGCGAAGCCATCTCAGCCGCTCGTCCCGCGCAAAGTCGACACCGGCGAGAGCAGACCCGCCCGCCGCGCCGGCACGTAGCTGGCGATCGCGACCGCGACGAGCGCGAGCACCGTGCCCCAGACGTAGTGCCGCCAATCCCACGCGACCAGAAAGTGATCCGCATAAAGGAGCCCGCGCACCCGAATGGGAATGTGCGCGACCAGCATCGTGAGTAGCGCGCCCGCGCCGCAGCCGAGGACCGAGCCCGCGCCCGCGATCATCGCGCCTTGCCAGAGGAAAATCGCGCTGATGTCGCCGCGCCGATAACCGATCGAACGCAGGATCGCGATCTCTTTCACCTTCGAGAGGACAGTCATAGTGAGGACGTTAAAAATGCCGAAACCGGCGAGGAGAATGATGAGCGAGACCGTGATCGCGGCGGAGAGGCGGATGGTGAGGAAGAGCTGGAGGTTTCCTTCCTCGCGATCCTGCCAGCTTTCCGTCTCGTGACCGAAGAGCGACTCGAAGCGCGCGGCGAGCGCAGGCGCGCGGCCCGGGTCGCGCAGTTTGTAGATGATCATCGACGCGTTGTAGCCCTTGTGCAGCAGCGTCTGCGCGACTTTCGAGTGGCAATAAATGCGCGCAGCATCGACTACGCCGACGCCGCTGCGCGCGGTCGCAGCGACAGTGAATCGCCGATATTCGCCATCGGGCGAGAGCAGTTGAATCGAGTCGCCGGGCACGACGAGAAGCGCGTTCGCGAGCTTCGCGCCGACGATGACCGAGCTCGGGTTGTTCCGAAATTCGTCGAGGTTGCCGGCTTCGATTTGCTTGGCCAGGTTGGTCGTCCGCAGGTGAGGCGCGAGATCGATCCCAAAGAGATCGACGGTCGCGCTCTGGAAACCGGCGCGCGCCGTGAGGTTGCCGCGGAGGATGGGCGAGCAGGCGGCAACGTTCGAAAACTGCCGGCTTACGCGCATGATCTGCGCGGCGTCGTTGATCCCTTGGAAAAGCCGGCGGTGCGGCGGATGGACCGGCAGATCAGCGGCATCGTCGAGCGATTGCACGCGCGCCTTCAGCGCGAGCGCGCCGTTGCTGCCCAGCGTTGAGTCGATGAAATTTTTCGCGAACCCCTGCGTCTGCGCCTGCGTGCAGATGAAAATGGCGACGCCGAAAACGACCCCGCCGAGGCTGAGGAAGAAAGAACGCTTCCGGTTCCCGAGAAAACGGAGCGCGATGTAGAGCGGCGGCGGCGTCACTTTCCCGTAGCCGACTGGCTGGATTTCACGATCCGTTGCCTAACGAACTGGCCGGGACGCAACAGATCCTGGTCCGCGACCACGACGTGCGCGCCTTCCTTCACGCCGCTCAGGATTTCGGTGAAATCGAGGGTGCGATACCCGCTCTTGACCGTGCGCGCCTCGACCATTCCGTTGGTAACGATCAGCACCTGGTCGACGAGGAGCGCTCGCGTCGGGAGGAGGAGCGCATTCTCGTGCCGGCCGGTGATAATGTTCATCTCGCCGGTCATCCCGGCCATGAGATTTTCCGGCGGTTTTTCCAGCTCGAGCACGATCGTATAACGCTGCGTTTCCGGGTCGGCCGCGGGCAGGATCGACGAGACCGTGGCCCGAAATTGCCGGGTGCGAAACGCGTACATTTGCAGCTCCGCTTTCATCCCGGCCTTCACCTCGCCGACGTCTTCTTCGTTCACCTCGCCGCGCACATAATTTTTCTGGGAAGAGACCGTCAGGAGTTCGTTCCCTTCCGCGACGAGCTCGCCATCGATCACGCGCAGGCCGGCGAGAATCCCATCCATCGGCGCGCGAATCTCCGTGTTTTTCATCTGCCCTTCCGCCTTCTGCTTCGCTGCCTGGAGCGCCGTGAGATTGCGCTCGCGCTCGATCCCCTCGGCTTTTAGGGCATCGCGCAAACGATTCGTCTCGCTCTTTGCCTTCTCGTATTCGACCGCCGGGACGTTGCTCAGGCCGGCCAGTTTCTCGAGCCGCTGCATGTTGCCTTCCGCGATCTTGAGCGGCTCGGAGGAGGGCAAATCGAGGCGCGCACTTTCGGTCGCGGCCTGGAGATCGGACTGCGCCTGCTTGAGCAAACGCGCGCTCGCTTCGTCGCTGATCGTGGCCAGAAGTTCGCCTTTACTGACCTTCCGCCCGATCGCGCCCCGGCCCGCGGCCATCGGTTCCGCGAGTTGAATGAAGCCGCTATTCTGCGCGCGGACACGATTCACAAACGACGGCTCGATCCGCACCGTCCCATAGACCGCGGAGATGGCGGTCCCGCGCCTGACGAGCTCGACTTCCGCCACCGGGCGCGACCAGAAAAAGAGCACGACCACGAGGAGCGCGGCCAGCCCGATGGAAATCCAGAGCGTTTGCTTCGAGATAGGGAGGTTCAAAGTTTCTCGTCGTGGATTTTCGGCCGTCTTACTTGCACCTACACTTTAACTTACACCTACACTTTCCCGGATGTGTAAGTGAAAGTGAAAGTGTAGGTGCATGTGCAGTTATTCTTGCGCTTGCGCAGGGTTTTCATCCGCGAATTGAAAATAGCGGCCAGTCGCGCGGTCCCATTCGGCGAGCGCGATGTTTTGCTGGTAGGCGGCGTCGAGCAAACCGCGGCGGGTCGCGAGCAGGCTCGTCTCCGCCGTCCGAAATTCCAACTGCGACGCGAGACCCTGCTGCCAGCTTTGCTCCACGCCCGCGACATTTTTCTCCGCGACATCGACGGCCTTGAGGAGCGAATCGTGCCGCGATGAGATCGCGCGCAGGTTGTTCTGCAGGGCGGCCAGTTCCCGGCCCACGCCGCGTTCGAGCTTCTGCAATTGCAGCTGGTTGATCTCGCGCAGCGCGCGCGCCCGCAGGACCGGCCCGCCGACCTGGCCGTTGTCGATGACCCGCCAGTTCGCCGTCACGCCCGGGCTGAACTCGGAGGAAACGATGTCGTCCGCGCGCTGCGCCGAGCCGGAACTGGCTTGGCGCAGATTCGTCGCCGGGATGTAACGGGCGAAGACCGTGAGATCGAGCCGCGGGTAGTAACCGGTGGCCGCGATCCGTTCGTCTTCACGGGAGGCCCTAACGAGAAGCCGCGCGAGCTGAAGATCGGCGCGGCGGGCGAGAGCGGCGGCCGTCGCC
>JBPCRH010000172.1:0-5773 GCA_050997075.1 Chthoniobacterales bacterium | reverse complement strand
TCTCCGGCCTTGATTGGCGAAAGATAGTTCCGCTTCAAGCAACTCAACGACGTTCCAGCCTCCTCGGTGACGAGCGCGCGGTTCCGCTTCAAGGCCAGCAACATCGAAATTCCGGTGTGTCTCATGCAATCCTGCGGCCACGGATTCGCGGCGGAATGCCCGCAACTTCTTATCAGCGATTCCCACTGTTTGCGATGGTTGCGCGAGACGACCGGACCGCTCGGTTTCGCGTATAGCTTCAGGAACGCGACGAGCGCCGGTTCCATTGCGACAAATCTTCCTTCGCGTTTCTTCGAACTGCTTGGGATGACGTGTAGGTGCGCAGTCTCGAAGTCGATCTTGCTCCAATCGAGGTTTTGGCATTCGAACGGGCGAAGCGACCCCAGCAAACAGCAAGCGACGTATGGGACGAGGTGGGCGGCGTGTTTGGATTCCTCCGCCGCGCGCAACAGGTTCGCGCAGGCATCGACTGAGAGGACGACGATCTCTTGGCGCGGAACGCGGATTTTCACGCCGGAGCACGGATTCGCGGAAAGCCACTTTTTGCTGACCGCGTAGGAGAGCATTCCAGACAAACGAAGGCGGATGTCCTGACGTGATTTCGCTGAGACGCGAAGCGCGTTCAGATAGGTCCGCAGTTGGTCAGAGTCGAAGTCGCTGATGCGCAGGTCGCCGACCGCCGCGATTAGCTGGGTCACGGCTTGGCGCAGGCTGTCGATTGTTCGCTTCGCAATGTCGCCGCGTTCGTGGTCGTGTTGGCGAGCAAGGATGTATTCAACGCCAGCGTCGCGGATCGTCGGGACGGTGGAGCGTTGCCGTTCTGCTTGTAGGTGCCTAATGAAATGCGCGGTTGCGTCGCGGATCGTGTGACCCAGCGGCGCGAGGAGGTCGCGGGCTTCAACGGCCATGACCCGATCTCGCTCCGGGAAATTCAACGCGGAGATTCCTTGGTTCTGCGCCGTGAGGGCAATTTGCTCGGCGCGCACCAACGCCGCAGCAGGCTGGCTGAAGTATTCCCTCTTGCCGCTCCCGTTCCGGCGACCATCGACTTGCACGAGCCCGAGTTTCCCGGCGCGGTAATCCACGCAGCGCGGGTATGATTTTCTGAGGACTTTGAATGTCGTCTTTCGCGGCACGGGGACGATCGTATGCCGCTCGATTTCGAAAGGACACAGGTCGTAAACGAGAACACGGCCCCGCTTGCCGCGAGGCAGGGTTTACCAGCAGATGTCCACGCCCTGGCGACTCGTTAGGCGGTGAACGCGGCAGCGAGGCTGCTAACGTCTTCGGAGAATGCCGTTAGGCGATGGAGCCGGCAATCGGGTTCGAACCGATGACCTGCTGATTACAAATCAGCTGCTCTACCAACTGAGCTATGCCGGCATTTCCCTGGTAAAATAGCGTCGGAGGCGCGTTCGGAAAAGTCCATTCTACACCCCTTTTCTACACCCCAGACGAGAATTGATCCCTGGAGATCGCGCTTCACGCCACGGGCTCGCTCCCTGCGCCTGGTTGCGTTCGCTCCATTCATGGAGCTTAACCAGAAAGACAACGAGTCAACATGCCCAATCTTGAGCGACGACTCCAAATCGCAATGGGAGACAACTGCCGTGCAGAACCTGCTCCGGTATAGGCCAGCGGGAACATACTTCGCTCGCTTTAAAGTTCGCGGAAAACCGGTTTGGAAGAGTCTGCAGACGAATGTGTTTTCGGTCGCCCGACAGCGGCTTCCGGACACGATACGGGAGCACCGAGCGAAGCTGGAGTCCGTCGCGGCGGTCGCGACTGGGAAGATGACGGTAGGTGATGCGGCACAAGTTTATCTGGAAAAAGTTCGTGCCAACGCCTCGCTTAAACCGAGATCAAAGGACTATCGCGAGATGATGGTTGGTTTTATTTGTCGTTCCTGGCCGACGCTTTTTCAGACGGACGTGCGCAAGGTTAGCGAGCGCGATTGCCAGGACTGGCTCGACCGGTTCCAGCGTCGATACGCGCCCTCGGTGGTAAACAACGGCATTGGAACATTGCGCGCTGTTTTTGAGGACGCCGTGGGAAGTGGAGCACGCTTCAGCAATCCCGCTGCGAACCTTTCGCGAATGCGGGTTCGCGCGAAACGGCTGGACTTGCCTTCCCGCCAGGAATTTTTGCGTTTCGTGGAAGAGATTCGGACGGCGGGCGCGCGGCAATCAAAGGATTGCGCGAGCCTGGTGCGCTTTCTTGCTTACAGCGGCGTTCGGATCGGTGAGGCACGTCATGTGACATGGGCTGACGTAAATTTTGCTCAAGGAGAAATGCACGTCCGAGGTGATCCTGTTACAGCAACGAAAAACGGGGAGACTCGGTATGTGCCGATGATTTCAGAGCTGGAGCAGATGTTGACGGAGCTGCGTAGGGAGCGCCCTAATGAAACTTCGTCCTCGACTGTGATGCGAGTCTTTGAATGCCAAAACAGCATGACGCACGCGGCGGGAAAGGTCGGTATGAAGCGAATCACGCATCATGACTTGCGCCATTTGTTCGCCACCATCTGCATCGAGAGCGATGTCGATATTCCGACCGTCTCGCGTTGGCTGGGGCACAAAGACGGGGGCGCATTATGCATGAAAACGTACGGGCACCTTCGTCGAGAACATAGCGTCGCGCAGGCGCGGCGCGTGAGCTTCGGTCTCAGCGCCTGATCGGCGGCGTCAGCTCTTGAGCAAGCGCAAGAGTTCAGTCCGTGGGACAAGCAGCTTCCCCTTCAGAGCGCGGCACGCCCGCAGCTTTCCGCGTTGAATCAGGCGGTAAACGCTGAAATAATCCACGCCCAAGAGGTCCGCGGATTCCTGTAACGAGTAGGCAAGCCGCTCTTGTTCGGTCGCGGCGATTTGAGACGTTGGTGGCGTGACTGCATCCATGCGATGCCGCCGAGAATATCGAAGAACTTGTCGGCGGGTGGCTCTCCCGCTGGAGCGGTTTTCGACGCGCGTTCCTGCGTCGCCTATTGATGCCGATAGCTGCGGAAAAAGCGAACCTGTGAGCGCCGACGAAAACGACCGGCGGTCTTCCCGCTAATGTAAGCCAGCGCGAGGAATGCAAGCGCTCCAAGAATTAGGAAGAACGCCGCATCGGAATTCGGAGGAGGCAAGCGCGTTGAACCGGTCTCAACTTGCCAGACGCGCAAGCCCACCGCCAAGAGCAGAAAGGCGCCGCACAGAAACGCCAAGCCAATTCGAGAGCGTTCTCTCTTCGTTGGGCCTCGAACGATTTCCGCACCACACCCGGCGCAGACATTTGCACGCTCGGGAACCTGCGTTTGACAGTGTGGACAAGCCAGCGTCTTCATCTTGCCAATACTAATAACCGAGCGCGCTCGGTGCTTCAATCCTCAAGCGACTCAACGTCGATCGAGGTAATTAGCACGTCGCTGCCACGATCAAGGTCGCGATAGCGCGTCGGGAGCGGTCTGATCCAATCCAACGTGAATTCCTGCAAGGCGGACAAGAGCTTTTCCAATCGGCGACCGGCCAAAGTGATCTCGTGATTCGAAAAAACTATCCTTAACGTTTGCTCGGAGGCAGCGGCGATGAAATGGGCGCAAAGGAATTGCGAATACGGAAAAATGAACACTCCGTTCGCGCGCATTTCGACCCGAAGACAAGTGCGCTCGCGCTCGCGATGCCAACAGTCGGGAGTGTCGCCGATAATGTTTCCTGGCTCTCCGCGCGCTTCTTTAGATAACTGCTTCAAGCTCATATCTCGACGCCCTCCTTGTGTTGAAATCGCGGCACGTACCGTTTCGCCGCCACCATCAGACCAATCGCTCTGGCGAGCGCACGACCTCGCCGCAATCCGGGGCGCATCAGACTGCGGATTCGGCCCGACTTGGTTGGCCCGAGATCAAGAGCGAGAGCGCGATCACCGCTGCGGGTCACGTGCTTGCGGAGCGCTTCTTTGTCGGGTGTGAATATTCGAATGCTTTTTCGCCCGCGGGAAATGGTTACGTACCACTGCTGAGTGTTTGTCGCGGCGCGGATGGCGGAGTCGGCAAAAAGCACATGATCGACCGTCTTGCCTTGCGAACCGTAGGAGGTCACAGCGTAACCGCGGACGAATTGCCGGTAGCTCGCTGGCAGAACCCGGCCGTCCGTGAGCTTGATCTCGCCGTTCGCTCCGATTTTCGCGACTGTGACCAATTCGCCGTTGGCGAATTTCTGTCCCGCAGAAGTCTTGGCGTTGGCTTTGAGCTGCAACCGATCGCCTCGGCTGATTGAGAGAGCCTGCGGCCGGCAGACATTCAGTGCGTCGAGCTGGGAATCTTTGAGTCTATGTACGGAATAGCCGGTATCGATGACCGCGCCTCCTTTCACGAAACCGTAGATTCGGCCCACGTCACCCCGTTGGCAGGGTCCGACTCTGCGATTGAAAACCACGACATGATCGGAGGGATAGAAACGCGGGTCCTGTTTCTGCGCCGCAGTGAGATCAATCTGCCGGAGTGCGGTGAATTCCACTTCCGACTCGCCGAGGTATTTTTGCTGTCGCAGTTGAGATCGAATCTTCTCGTTGAGTTCATCGATCTCGTCCCAGGTCTGCGAAACGACGATCGCATTCTCTTTCTTCGCGATTACATCGACATAGGCGCTCGCGAGGTTGCTGCGGAGCGCGTCCGGCGAGCACTCCTCGACCGCTCCGACTTCTTCCAGTTTGTCGAATGAGCCGACAACGTCATTCTCAGACGCCCGCTTAACCGCTTCTCGATAATTTCGGATCTGAGCTCGTTGCGCCTCGTTTGCGGCTCGCGTCGGGTCTTGCCGGCGAATGGCGTTTAGCTCTGCCGAATTTAATCCTGAGTACAGTTCGATCGCTCGCAGGGCATCCGAGGCTTCGACCGGACCCTGTTGTCGTGTGTCGCCGGAGAGGATCACGCGCCCGTCGGCAGACTTCACTCGACTGAGCAGTTCTAGAAGTTGCTTTGCCCCGATTTGTCCAGCCTCGTCAACGATCACGACGCTGTGCTGCGGCGTCGAATCGCCCGTCAAGAATTCTGCCACGGTTTGGCCTCGCGCGAGTCCATCCTTCTCCAAGTCGAGAACCTGTTGTCGTTGCGGAGCCAGGACGAGAGTGCGGTGTCCTGCGCCTTCAAGGGCGGACTGGACACGTCGCAATACGTAGCTTTTGCCTGTACCAGCGCCGCCGCGGAAAAGCGTCACGAGATCGCGAGAGGCGACGATGCGATTGAAGGCGCGGTGCTGGTCCGAAGCGAGATCGTCAGGCCCTTCACGTGACCGAGCAGCAAGTGGAGCGAATCGGCCGATTCCGTCGTTTGCCAGGCGAACGATTTGCAGCTCGCGCGCGAGCACGTCGCGGCGAGTCAACTTTCCGTTCTCTTGACGAATGTAGGAACGTGCCGCGGTTTCGGCTTTGATCGAATCCACGCTGAGTGCCGATCCTCGCGCCCGCTCCAATGCGTAACGCCAGATTTCCTGTTCTTGCACCACTGAACGTCGATCAAAGAGATGGGCTTCGGCCCAATCGACCGATTCAGCCGCGCTCACCTTTGGAATTTTCTCGGCTCCCCCGGGCAGCTTCAACGTCGCCCGATCTTCAACCGCGAGCTGCTCCTGCCAAAGCTGGCGCAGACGATCTCGTGGCATATCCTGCCGTTTCCGAGAACGTTCTTTGTGGGCCAGGCGTTCGCGAATGTCTCTCACATTCCCGACCGCCTTTTCCGGATGTTCGGCTAGCAGACGCTGCAGTTGCGCATCAATCTCGCGATGGCGTTTTGAAAACC
>JBPCRH010000154.1:0-2717 GCA_050997075.1 Chthoniobacterales bacterium | reverse complement strand
GCCCTGTGCGACTCGTTTTTGCGCGCCTCGTGCCGGCTCGGGAAAGTCTTGCCTTCGAAAACGCGCCCGAGAATTTCCCGCACCCGGTAGGTGAGACCATCGGTCTTGGTCACGCTTTGGATTTTCGGTTCGCAAAAGCGCGCGCGGAGGAGCGTCGCGAGCTGCCCGTAGCCGTAAACGCCTTCGTCGTTCATCTCCACGACGACGATGCGCTGGAATTTCGCGAAGATCTTCTCGAGCCCATCCGGGAACGGATGGACATGGCGCAAATGAATCGCGCCGATCTTTTCGCCAACGCTGCGCGCGCGTTTCGCGGCGTCGTGGATCGGACCGTAGGTCGAGCCCCAACCGACGAGCAACGTCTCGCCTTCCTGGTCGCCATAGATTTCCGGGAGCGGAATTTCCGCGGCGAGTTTTTGCAGTTTGCTCCGGCGTTTAGCGGTCTGCGCCATATGGAGTTTCGGGCTGCCGGTGGGGTGTCCCATCTCGTCGTGCTCGAGGCCGGTGATGAGCGGATATTTCCCGTCGGCCATCGGCGTGCCGGGCGGCGCGTGCTGGGTGATCTGGTCGAGCGCGTAGGGTTTGAAACCGGCCGCGCGCGGCGTGAGATCGATCGCGGGATTGAGCATCAGGTTCGCGAGATCCGGCTCGTCAAAGGCCTCGATCCGTGTCGCCAGCGAGGTGTCGCTGAGGATGAAAACCGGCGTGCTGTATTGGCGCGCGATCCGCGCCGCTTCGATCGCGATATAGAAACAATCCTCGACCGTCTGCGCCGCGAGGACGACGCGCGGGCTGTCGCCGTGGCCGCCGTAGATCGCCTGAAAAAGATCGCTCTGCTCGACGTTCGTCGGGAGACCGGTGCTCGGGCCGCCGCGCTGCACGTTGATGATGAGGAGCGGGATTTCCGCCATCGAAGCCCAGCCGATCGCTTCGGTTTTCAAGGAAATGCCGGGACCCGCGCTGCCCGTGATCGCGAGGTAACCAGAGTAGGAAAACCCGAGCGCGGTCGAAACGGCGGCGAGTTCATCCTCGCATTGGACGAAGAGGCCGCCGTATTTCGGCAGCTCGCGCCGGAGCGTTTCCATCACCGACGACCAGGGCGTGATCGGATAACCGGCGCCGTAACGAACCCCCGCGGCGATGAGCCCGTAGGCGAGCGCCTGGTTGCCGTCCATCGTGATCTGGTCGCGCGCGCCGGGCTTCTTCGCGAAGGTTTCAAACTGGTAGCGTGTCGCGAGGACGTTGCCGACCGGGTAGCCGTAGCCGGAGGTGAAAGCCATGATCGCGGTGTTCGCGATGCTCTCGTCTTTGCCCGCGAACTTCTCCTTGATCAACGTCGTCAGCTTCTCGACGTCGAGATGGAAAATCTTCGCGATCAAACCGAGGACGAAGATGTTTTTGCCTTTGTCCTTCGCGGTTCCGCCAAGTGCTTCAACGGTCAGCCCGGTGATGGGAACGCCGACGTAAACGTAGCGCTTGTCGTCGAGGTTCGGCTCGACGTTATCGGAGTCGTAAAGAAGCACGCCGCCTTCGCGCAGGAAGTCGATGTGATCGTCGTAACTGTGTTGATAAAACGCGACGAGGAAGTCGGCTTCGTCGCCCGCGGAAAGGACTTCCCCGTTGCCCATGCGCACCTGGAAAATCGACGGCCCTCCCGAGATCGTCGCGGGAATCGTCATGTAAGTCATGACCTCCTGCGCGCTCCGGCCGGCGAGCCGCGCAAGGAACGCGCCCGCACTTTGGATGCCATCCTGCGAGTTGCCGGCCAGGCGGATGACGGCGTCGTCAATGCTCTCCGGGCGGAGGTCGGCGCGCTCGGGAGCGCCGGTGGATGCGGGAGTTTCGGGCAGGGTAGGAGTCGGATTCACGCGGGGAATAGTTTGCGGCAAGGAAGCGGTGATTGCCAGTTCGGAATGCGACGGCGAAGTCGGGGGCACCGCGCCGCCGATCGGCGCTGCCACCGGAGAGCAGCCGGTTTCGGGTAGCGCCCGCGTTCCGCGGGCTGGTCGCGGTGTTTCACCGCGACGAACTTTCCGAGCGACGCCAGCGTCAAGAAAAGGTTAACCGGTCAGAAAAGTTCGCGACGGTGGAACACCGTCGCCAGCCCACGGAACGTGGGCGCTACCCAGGCAAGAACACTTCGCGCTTGCCCGAGCATTCCCTCAGCCCGTCAGTGGCAATCCATGGGCGGCATAGTGATCAAACCTCGCGCGCGGATTCTCCACGGGCACGATTGGGTCTTCAGCGGCGAAGTTTTGAAAGTCTTCGGTTCGCCCGCCGACGGCGACGTCATCTCGCTCAAGGACGGACGCGATCGATTGTTAGGCAGCGCGATTTATAATTCGAAATCGCAGATCGTCGCGCGCCGTTTCTCGCGCCGAAAACAGGATCTCGATCTCGATTTTTTCCAGCGCCGGATCGCGCAGGCGGTGGAATATCGCGCGCGCCGCGGGATCGATCCGCGACTCTGCCGCGTCGTCTGGAGCGAGAGCGATGGCCTCCCCGGCGTAATCGTCGATCGCTATTGCGATCACCTCGTTCTGCAAACGCTCACCCTCGCGATGGATCAGCGAAAGGATCTGATCGTAGAGGCGCTGAAAAGTGGCGCAACTTTGCAAGTTGCGAGCCGTGACCACACAAGTTGCAAACTTGCGCCACTGTCGATCGTCGAGCGCAACGACGCTCCCGTGCGGCGCGCGGAAGGGATGGAATTGCAG
>JBPCRH010000150.1:0-9207 GCA_050997075.1 Chthoniobacterales bacterium | reverse complement strand
GCAATGCCTTCCCTCATTCCAGAGTTCGCTGCGACCGTCGCTGGTCGTTCGTCGCATTTCGCTTCGACCGTTGGTGGGGGGAACAGTTCCGCAGTGGACGTGCGGCTTTCTCTCGCTGCGCCGCTCTGACTTCTCTTTACGCCACGTGTTCTCTTTTGGCTCGCGCCTTTCCCAGAGTTCTGATTCCATGCTCGGCATGCAGCCACGCGTTCTCTCCTCGGCGTCTGTTGATCCACGATTTGCCTGCGTGCAACGCGAAACACCTAACCAAGCGATGCAGCCAACCCCTGGCCGGCGTACGCTCAAGTTTACCATGACTCCAACCTTACATCCCGCCACCACGCGCGCTCTCGCCAGCGGTGGCTGATCTTGTTCTCGTTAGATGTCACTCCGATGCCGCATCTTACTCGCGTTTGCTGTCCTCTTGTCCGCCGGCTGCACGAATTGCGAGTATCTAGGTTGGCATCCCATCACCGTGTCGTCGAGCGGGCAGCAGCTTTGTGCGCGCCATCACATTCCACTAGTCACCGTCCGCGGCTACCGGCTCGGTGGATCACAGATCGTTCTATTTCACTATCACGGTCAGAGCAACATCATGGACTACTGCAACCCGAATCATATCGATCCACATTATTCGTTGACACGCAGTAAGAGGTATTCGGTTCCGAGCCCCGTCACTTATTGCCCCATGTGCGAGGCTACATGGCAGAAGCATTGGACATCGCCCGATCGAGAGCAGCCTGCGAGTTGGTGGCGCCAGTTTACGACCAGTGTTCATCTCAGCCGCAGTTGAAGCCGTAGTGTGCGCCGAACATCTAACCAAGCGATGCAGCCAACCCCTGGCCGGCGTACGCCCAAGTTTCCCATGACTCAAACCTCTTCACCCGCGGCCACGCGCGCCCTCGCCAGCGGTGGCTGATCTTGTTCTCGTTAGATGCACTTGCACCCGACCGAGCAGCGAGATAGCGATTCCCATGTCTGAATTGGATTTGCTCAACCTCGCGCGTTCCACGACCGAGCATCAAGTCGCGTGGTTTGCGCAGATGCTGACCCTGAATTTCGCGATGGTGGTGGCGATTTATTATTTTCTAAATGCCGCCAAACCGGGCCTGAAACTCTTCAGTTTCTTCGCCTACACGGTCGGTATGCTGGTCTTTTTCGGCGAAATAGTAATCGAAACAAACGTGAAGGCGGGGGTGATGGAAGCATTAGCAAGTTTGCCTGCGGCTGAGTTATCGCGACCAGGCGCCCATTACCTTGCAGTCTCGAAATCGTGGGTTGCTCTTGTGACGGGCATTACTTTCACTCTTTCAATCTGGGTGCTCTGGTTCAGTGTCCTGTATCTTCTTTTCTTTTCGGCGCGTCACTGGAAAGGAAGGGATGTCCAGACAACCATCTAACCAGGCGATGCAGCCAACCCCTGGCCGGCGTACGCTCGAGTTTACTATGACTCCAACCTCTTTTCCTGTCGCCACGCGCGCCCTCGCCAGCGGTGGCTGATCTTGTTCTCGTTAGACTTAAAAGTCCTCACACATGACCATTCTGTTCCAAGTAGAAGCCGAAGAAAGCGGTGGATACCGCTGCGAGGTAGCCACAAGGCCGAAAGGATCAGAAGATCCACAAGACGCCTCCGCAGCCAGGATTGCCGAGAGAGCATTGTGCGTCGTCTTAGAGTGTTTGCGGCGCGATCAAGAAGGCGCGCCTTTTCTGGAGGAGCAGAAGCTCGCACGGCGCTTGGGCGAGGAGTTCGCCGGAGACCCGGAAGGTCCATGATTATTACATCTGGTGTCGGCACATCTTCCCGAAGGTATAGCCTGCGATTGCCCCACGCGGACGGACCTGAGCCGTCACTTCTTAGGGTTGGTTTCACTGTTGGCCTCCCGAAAGGTCTAACCAAGCGATGCAGCCAACCCCGCCCGGCGTGAAGTCAATATCTGTCATGATTCAACCTTTCCATTGCTGCCACGCGCGCCCTGGGCGGGGTGGCTGATCTTGTTCTCGTTAGATGGCTTTGATTCGTGGTGACGCTTAGCAAAAGAAATTATCGCTCACTCATGCGGGATGCATGCGACGCTTCACGCAGACAGGGACGTGAAATATGTGGTCTTCTCGTCGATACCGGCTTCGCGCTGTCCTTCGTCAGCGTCCCGAACGCTTCTCGACGTGGCGGCAGCTTTATCTTCTCGAAGCCTGATGTTCGTCGCATCTCTGCCGCAGCAGCGACCCTCGGTCAGCAGGTCGTCGGCACTTTTCACGCGCACCCGGTCGCCGACGCCACGCCCGGAGAGTCCGACATTCGCAACACGTTTGATGATTCTCTGATGTTCATCTTCGACTGCGCCGATAGAAAGGGCCGCCTGTGGAGGATCAAGCGACAGAAAGCCAAAGAATTGAAGTTTCGTGTCTCGTGATAGCAACGTCGCCATCTAACCAGGCGATGCAGCCAACCCCTGGTCGGCGTACGCCCAAGTTTTCCATGATTCCAACCTCTTCACCCGCCGCCACGCGCGCTCTCGCCAGCGGTGGCTGATCTTGTTCTCGTTAGGCCTTCTCGTCGCGATCTGATTCGACACGCCACGCCGTCAGTCGTATCGTCTATTTATGCCCGCCACACTTGATGATCTTTCTCACGATGCCCTCGTGTTACCGCCCGATCAACGCGTCGCGCTCGCGTATCGACTTCTCGTCAGCGTAGAGCCTGAGCCGGAGCCGGGAGCAGATGCCGCTTGGGAGGCGGAGATTGCGCGGCGCATCGCTCGCTTTGACGCGGGAGGGTCGCAGCCAGTTCCCGCAGCAGAGGTTTTCGCCGGGTTGCGCGCGATCGCACCCGACCGATGAGCGCTGTGCTCGCCTTCCTGCCGGAAGCGCAACGTGACGCCGAGGAAGCGACCAGATATTATGAAGAGCGCGTTTCAGGCTTGGGCGCGCGGTTTCGCGCCGAGGTTGAGAGTGTCTGCGCAGCTATTGTTCGGCAGCCGCTTCTCTGGCGCGAACGGTCCGGTGGCTACCGCCGCGTCAATATCCCAGGATTTCCCTATTACCTCGCTTACTTCATTCGCGATGAACGCATCCTGGTGACAGCCGTTGGACATGGCAGCCGTCATCCAGACTATTGGAAGCGACGCGATGCCTGAAAGTGACCGAAAGCCTAACCATGCGATGCAGCCTAACCACTGGCTCGCCACGGCCAGTCCGCCCGCAGGCGGACCGGCGTACGGCCGAGTTTTCCATGACTCAAACCTCACATTCCGCCGCAGCGCGTTCTAATTGGAACTGACTGCCAAGCCGCGACATAGACGTAGCCCGAAGGGGAGGTGAGCATTCGCCAGCAGTGGCTGAGCTGTTCTCGTAGATGAGCGATCGTGCGAGCTTCGGTTTAGACCTATGTGAGAGAGTGGATCGGGTGAGCGGAAACTCAGCTCCTCATTTAGATCGCGCCTCTCTGATTATGCACGACTTCGATTTGTTCAAAGTAGGACACACCGCATCGCCGGTATAAAAGGCCGACGGTCGCAACTTCGTCGCCAATTAAGCGAACCCAAGTTGGTGCTTCACCGGGTGATTGTTTACCCGCCGGACACTTCCCAAAGCACGGGTGCAAATAATAAGAGAGAGTTAATCTGGTGGTTCGCCAACGGAGTGAATCATCTTTTTTCAAATCCACGACTAGATCAAGTACGAGGTTGTCTATCTCCAGACAACACCCACCATGCGGTTTTGGGATGAGAGCGACCCTTTCAAGAGAACCTGTCATTTCGAGTTTTCTGGCGTGCGTCGGGGTTATGGATGTATGCGGGTGCCGTCTTCGCCCTCACTGGCGTCGCGGTTCTGCTCGGCTCCTACTTTCTCTACGAATACGGAGCGGCGGTCCGGAGCCAGGTGGCGCCGTTCGTTGCGCGGAGAATTTGGCCGGGTGATTCGTGCGAGGCGCTCCGACTAAGAGGGTCTATTGCTGCGTCGAGTGGCGAGGTCGAGGGTTTCCTTACTGGTGCCTCTCTTCTGACGCCGCCAGCATGGGTGGACGCGAGGAGGAAACGATGCGTGCGCTGAGTCGTTTGCCGCGCGAAATGTTTTGCGGCCCGTGACGGAAGAGAAGATGCTGGAAGCAGTAACCTGAGACTCCTGCAGAATGATGAAGCGTATTTGTGTCTACCTCGCGTCCGGTGTGTTTTGGCTTAGCGCATTCCTGCTCCTGTCCGCTGTGCGAGGGGCCGATGCGCCAATCCCTGGGGCTTCACCTCTCGTTTTCGGCGAGACTTTCACGCTCGACTCGAAAGCCCTTGGCGAAATTCGCCGCGTCAACGTTTATCTCCCGCCGGGCTATGCGGAATCTCTCGCCGTGCGGTTTCCCGTTCTCTACATGCCGGATGGAGGAATGGCGGAGGATTTCCTGCACGTGGCTGGGCTGGTTCAGGTGTTAGCCGGGAACGGCACGATGCGGCCGTTTCTGCTCGTCGGAATCGAGAACACCCAGCGGCGGCGGGATATGACTGGTCCTACCAACAACGAGAAGGACAAGAAGATCGCGCCCAAAGTGGGCGGTTCCGCGGCCTTCCGGAAGTTTCTGCGCGCGGAGTTAATTCCGGAAATAAAGCGGCGTTATCGCACAACCGACGAAACGGCCATCGTGGGGGAATCTCTGGCCGGCTTGTTTGTTGTCGAGACCTTCCTGCTTGAGCCCGCTATGTTTGACATATATCTCGCCTTCGACCCGAGTCTTTGGTGGGACGACGAGAGGCTGGTGCGTGAAGCGGGCGCGAAGGTGCGCTCCTTTCCGCAGCTGGAGCGGACGCTTTGGTTCGCGAGTAGCGGCGATGGCACGCCGGAGATCACGGCCCGGTTTGCGGAGGCGCTTTCGAAGGATGCGCCGCCGAGGGTTCACTGGCATTACGAGAAGATGCCGGAGGAAAAGCACGCCACGATTTACCATCCGGCGGCTTTGAAAGCTTTCCGGATGGTTTTCAAGCCGGCCGAAACCAAGCCCGGTGAGTAAGTGACCTTCATGCCGACTAGAAGTGGTTTCAAAAGTCGATTGGGCGCTGTAGCGGCGGTCTATGACCACCGTGCTTGCCTCGGGAGCGGCCGCGATTCGGCGGTCGCAGACCGCCCCTACAGGACTTTTGAAACCACTTCTAAAATGCGAAAGCGATGGTTGTTGATCGCGGCATCAACGGTGGCGGCTTGCCAGTTTGCGTCGGGACAAACCGCGGTCGAGCCGACCTCGCCGAAGTTGCAGGAGGACTTTACCTTTTCTCTGAGCGCGTATCGCTATAACGCGGTCAGCGTGCTCGCAAAGTCGATGGCAGAGCACGACGAACTGTTTCGCCGCAAGGAACTGGAGACCAGCAATGCGCCAGTCCTAACCAAGGTTCTGGACCTCTTGCGCTACGTTCCTATCCATCTGAGTGCGAGTGATGGCGATGATTTCTTCACTCCGAGTTATCTGCGTTCTGATTACGCGAGAATTCCTTTAGAATCCCGGCTCATCGATACCCGCTGACACCCGGGCAAAGAGTGTCAGCATCTGCATGTCGTTAGGCCATGTCGTCGTCCATCCTGCTCGCCCTCATCATCCGCCTCGCCGCGGCAGCGTTGGAAGGCGTGCTGGCAGGACGCGGGGTCCGCGAGCGTCTTGCGGAACTCTGGATGCCGGCCTATTCGCCACCCTTCTGCCTTTGGCTGGTAATCGGCGCTTTCTACTACACGATTTGTTTGTCGTTCTCCGTCAGCTGCTCGGCAGCCGACCGTTTACGTCGGCGCCGCTGAGTGCGTCTGTTCTTCCTCGTCACGGTGCTGCTGGCAAACGCTTTTTGGAACGCTCTGTTTTTTCGCTGACGGGATTTGCGTGCGAGCTACGTGTCATTCATCCCTTACGCTCTCGTCGTCGCGGTCCTGGTTGGCCTGCTCCTCCGGCTTTATCCCTTCGGCGCGGCGCTGTTTGGCTGCTATAGCCTTTACCTTCTTTACGCCGCTTGGTGGGGTATCGCCTTTGGCGGCTGAATCGCTGACGACTAAGGACTGCCTAACGATCGCGGGAACGGCGCGCCGGGCGCGGCGAACGTGTGTGACCAGTCTTGGCGAGCGCGAAATCGGCCTGCTGCTTGAAGGCGTCGATCCGTGCGACAACCACTTCGAGGTTGTCGCCGACGGCGAATTGCCGCTTCGATTGCCGCCCAAAGATCCGCCGGCGCGCGCCGTCGAAGACGTAAAAGTCATCCTCAAGCGAAGAGATGTGGATGAGCCCGGTCAGAAGGACGTCGGGCAGCTCGATGAGCAGGCCGTAGTTGCGCACCTCAAGAATGTTGGCGCGGAAAACCTGCGGCGTTTTCGAGCCGACCTGCGCTTGCAGGAATTCGAGCTTCTTCATTCGCACCGATTCATTCTCGGCGTCGGCGGCGACGCGCTCGGTCGTGGAAATGTGGTCGGCGATGCTCGCGAGTTCGCCCGCGCCGCGGCGATCGTTTTTGCGGCCGCCGTGATCGGCGAGGGCGCGATGGATCACGAGATCGGCGTAGCGCCGGATCGGGCTGGTGAAGTGGGTGTAGTTGTTCTTCGCGAGCCCGAAATGGCCGAGCGGCTGGATCGAATAACGCGCGCGCTTCAGGCTTTTGAGGAGGCCGATTTTTAGTGCCTGCTCCTCCGGTTTTCCACGCAGGGAAGCGAGCAAACGCTGGAGCTCGGCACGGTGCGTCAGATCGCCGGCCTTGAAGCCGTAGCTGAGGATAAGCTCACGATATTCCGCGAGCTTTTGCGGATCGGGCTGCTCATGCACGCGATAGATGCTCGGGACGAGTCGGTTTTTTAGCTCGAGCGCGACGGCTTCGTTGGCCGCGAGCATGAATTCTTCGACGAGCTGGTGTGACGCGTCGTTTTCGATCCGGTCGAGCCGGAGCGGCTTCCCCGTGGCGCGATCGAGGACCACTTTGACCTCGGGGAAATCGAGATCGAGCGAGCCTTCGGCAAAACGTCGTTTCCGCAGAAGCGAAGCGAGCGACCAGGCGGTGTGAAGCCGTTCTCCGAGCTGATCGTTAGGCGGACTCTGCAGAATCGCATAGGCTTCCTTGTAGGTCAGCCGATGCGCGCTCTGGATGATCGTGCGGGCGAAACGCGCGCTTTTCGGCGCGCCGTTTTTCGCAAAGCGGATGAAGGCGGAATGGGTCAGCCTAACGACATGCGGATTGAGGCTGCAAACGCCGTTGCTCAGGCGCTCCGGGAGCATCGGGATGACGCGATCGGCGAGGTAAACGCTGTTGCCGCGTTTTAGTGCCTCACGGTCGAGCGCGCTCCCGGGGGTGACGTAAGCGGAGACGTCGGCGATGTGCACGCCGAGTTCCCAATCACCACCGGCTAGCTGCTCGACATGGATCGCGTCGTCGAAATCCCGCGCGTCGTCCGGGTCGATCGTGACGATGAAACGCCCGCGCAAATCTTCGCGCTCGCCGTAACCCTTGGGATCGACGGTTTCCGGGACGCGCTCCGCTTCAGCGAGGACGGCCTCGGGAAATTCCGTGGGCAGATGATGCTTCCGAATGATCGAGAGCATGTCGACGCCGGGATCGCTGGCGCGGCCGAGGAGCTCGACGATTTCGCCCTCGGGATTGACGTGGCGCGATTCCCACGGCTCCAGCCGAACGACGACCTTGTCGCCCGGGACCGGCGCGCGCGCCGGAGACGGAAGCGGTCGCGGCTGGACGTAAACGTTGTGGACCATGCGCGGGTCGTCGGCGACGACGTAGGAAAAATTGCGCGTCTGCTGGAGGGTACCGACGATGGTGGTGTGGGCACGCTCGAGGATGCGAATGACGCGGCCTTCGGGCCGGTTGTTGCCGGTGCGCGCGCGGGTAAAGGCGGCGTCGCGGGTGATCCGGGCGACGACGCGATCGCCGTTCATGGCGGTGCCGGTGTTTTCCGCGGGGACGAAGATGTCGCCTTCGGTGGAATTTTCCCGAACGAGAAAGCCGAAGCCGCTCTGGTGGATCTGGAGTTTTCCGGTGACGAGGTCAGCCTCGGCGGGGAGGACGTAGCGGTTCTTGCGGATGCGCGCGATCTCGCCTTCGCGCTCGAGATGGCGGAGCGCTTCCTTAAGCAAGCCGCGATGGTCGCTCTTCATCCCGAGGGCGCGGCTGAACTCGATTTTATCGAGCGGCCGATATTTCGGCCCGCGCATGAGAGTGAGGATTCGAGTTTTGAGGTCGCTGTCTTTTTTCATGCGCGCTGCCCGCGAGCATCGGGGCTGGGGCGGGGGATGGAAAGCGGATTTCGGGGGGAAGGCCGAAGGAAAGAGGACTGCTCGATCGGCCCTGGGGCGAGTCGTGTCGTCATCCCGAGCGGAGCCGAAGGCGCAGTCGAGGGATCCCGTGGAATTGCGGTGAAGCTTTCGAAATCGGGAGCTTTCAAGAAACCCGGCGGGATCCCTCGGCTTTGCTCGGGATGACAAACGGTGATCGCGAGTTCGTTAGGGCAGATCGAAGGCTTCGACGAGCGCGACCCCGGTGCGGTTGTTCGCGCCGCGGACGACGGCGGTGTAGTTGCCCGGCGCGAGGGTGGCGACGATGGCGGCTTCGCGGTCGTCGTTAGGCGGAAGACCGGTCGCGGCGATCTCCGTTTCCTGGGAATCGCGCCAGTTATCGTCGCTCCGGAGGAGCGCGCCATTGCCGTTGTGCAATTCCAGGGTGGGATCGAGCAGGGGATTAGCGACGCCCTGGCCGGCGAGCGAGGGCCCGAGCGCGCGCAGAATGACGTTCCGCGGCGTGGTGCCGCCGACAATAAAGCCGCCGATCATCACATTCTCACCGGTCGAGACAAAGCCGCGCGTGGAGATGTTCGCCGGATTGGCCGGCGCGGTGAGCGCGTAGAGTTCGATGAGACCCACGCCGGTGCCGCTCTGCGCGCCGCGGAGGACGGCGGTGTAATTGCCGGGCGCGAGATGGCCGACGAGCGCGGATTCGAGCGCATCGACCGGCGCGAGGCCGAGGCTCATAATCTCGGCTTGATCGGGACCGCTCATCCAGTTGTCGTTCGTCGCGAGGAGCGCGCCGCTGGCGTCGTGAAGCTCGAGGATCGGATCGGCGAGGCGCCCGGTGAGCGGCACGCCAGCGACATTGAGCGAAGGTCCGAGGCCGCGCAGGATAATCTCTTCCTCCGCGCTGCCGGTGACGATGAACCCGGCGATGAGCACGTTTTCACCCGTGCCGACATTGAGCCGGG
>JBPCRH010000052.1:0-3141 GCA_050997075.1 Chthoniobacterales bacterium | reverse complement strand
ACTGGGTCTTCATCTACGGAAAACTGGGCGCGCCGCGGATGGGGCTCGACGGTTCCGGCTTGGCGACTTTGCTCGCGCGAATCCTGATTCTTATCGCGCTGCTTATCTGGACGAAGCGCTCGCGCGCAGTTCGCGATTGGGTGCCGGAGCATTGGTTCCGCGCGCCGGAATGGGGCGCGGTGCGCGATCTTCTCCGGCTCGGGTTGCCGACGAGCGTGCAGTTGCTTGCGGAGGTAAGTGCGTTCGTCATGGCCACTCTGCTCATCGGGACGCTCGGGGCGGCGGCGCTCGCCTCCCACCAGGTGGCGATGACCTGCGCCGCCATGATTTTCATGGTGCCGCTCGGTTTTTCCATGGCCCTGACCGTGCGCATGGGTGAGGCCTGGGGGGCCACGCAAATCTCCCGGCTGCGCGCGATTCTCGCGAGCGGTTGGGCGCTCGTTCTCCTTTTCACCTGCTGCTCCGCGCAGGCGTTCCTTTATTTTAATCACACGATCGCGCGCTGGTTTTTGGTTGATCCGACCGCGATCGCGCTGACGGCAAATCTGCTTCTCGTGTCCGCGGCGTTCCAAGTGAGCGACGCGCTTCAGGTTTCTTCCGCAGGCGCGCTCCGCGGCCTCGGCGACGTGAAGGTGCCGGTGATCGTGGCAATCGTGGCCTACTGGGTTGTCTCCATTCCTTTCGGTTGGTTTCTCGCTTTCCCTTGCGGGCTCGGCGTCGTCGGCGTGTGGCTGGGAATCACGCTCGGTCTCACCATCACGGCACTGACCCTGGGCGTGCGGGTTTGGCGGAAGACTTCGGCCGCTTGACGCGACCCGTTCCGACCCGCGAATTTCGTTTACCGATGAGCGCCAACACCATTCCGTACTTCGAGGTTCACGCCTTCACTCAACGCTGCTTCGCGGGGAATCCGGCGGGGGTTTGTTTGCTTGAGGGTGAGTGGCTGCCGGACGCGCAGATGCAGGCGATCGCGGCGGAAAACAATCTCGCTGAGACCGCGTTCGTGATCGCGCGTCCGGATCATTTCGACCTGCGCTGGATGACGCCGGTCCTCGAAGTCGATTTGTGCGGCCACGCCACGCTCGCGGCTGCGTACGTGCTTTTTCGGCATCAAAATTACGCGGGCGATAAAGTGCGCTTTCAATCCCAAAGCGGCGAACTCGTGGTTACTAAATCTGGTGACCGCCTCGTTCTCGACTTCCCCTCGCGGCCGGTTGTGGAAGGCGCCGTGCCTAACGAACTCATGGAAGCACTCGGCGCGCGACCGGCCCAGGTTCTGAAAGGCCGCGACTACTTCGCGATCTTCAAGACGCAATCGGAAGTCGCGGCGCTGCGACCCGATCTCGCGCGCGTCGCGCAGCTCGACCTCCAGGGCGCGGTCGTGACCGCCCCGGGCGACGATTGCGATTTCGTCTCGCGCTATTTCGCGCCGCAGGTCGGCATTCCCGAAGACCCGGTTACCGGCTCGACCCATTGCACTTTGATCCCTTACTGGTCCGCGCGGCTCGGGAAAAAGGATCTTTTCGCGCGCCAGATTTCCCCGCGCGGCGGCGAGATTTATTGCGAAGACCGCGGCGAGCGCGTCGGCATCGGCGGCGACGCGGTCACTTACGCCGAGGGGAAAATACACCTCGGCTGATTCTGTAGGCTCGCCTTTTCGGCGCGCGACTGGTTTGAGTTCTCTCCGCTGTGCACGCGCGCCCCGCCTCCAACCGTCTCGCGCACGTCGATAGCCTGCGCGCGGTTGCCGCACTGCTCGTCGCCTGCGCGCATCTCTGGGAACGCTTCCTGCCGTTCGCGCATCCGGACCAGACGGCGTTTGAGAAATCGTGGCCGCGCTATTTCGACTTCGGTATTACCGGTGTGATCGTCTTTTTCTCGATCAGCGGCTTCGTCATTTACGGGACGCTCCGCGGTCCGCGTGAAGGGGCGGGCCGGCGTTTTGTCATCAGCCGGTTCTTTCGACTTTTCCCCGCCTATTGGGCCTCGATGATCGGGGGCTTAATCTTCATCTGGTGGTGGCAGGGCCTGCCCATCACCGGCGCAATGGTCGCGGGCAATGCCACGATGCTGCCGACGATTTTTCAGCAACCGCAGGTCATGGGTTTGTATTGGACGCTCGAGACCGAGCTGGCCTTTTACTTCTCCTGCTGGGTGATCTGGCGTTGCGGCTGGCTCGATAATCCGCGGATGCTCGCCGGGTTGGTTGTGGGCATGTCGCTCGCCTGGTTTGCGGTCAAGGGCGTGACCCAACTGCTCGCGACCGCGGATGGCATTCCCGGCAGTTGGAAGAATCTGCCGCGCCATCTCGGGATCATGTTTTGGGGTGCTTATTTCCGGATTGTTTACGATGAATCGGAAGGCTTTCGGAGGAAGCTTCGCGACCGGAAGTTTTGGATCCTGGTTGGGCTCACCCTCGTGATCCTGGCCGTCGGCGGCGCGCGGCAGTTTCGTTTTTTCATTCATCCGAGCCGCTCCTGGTTCTCGCCCTATGTGGTTGGGCCCGGTCTTTTTCTTTGCTGGGTCGTCTGGCTGCGGGTGCGGGCGCGGGCGCTCGTCTGGCTCGGGCAGATCAGTTACTCGATCTATCTTTTTCATCTCGTGGTCGCGACGCCGCTGCTCGTTTTCGTCGCGCGCCCGGAGCACGCAGCCTGGCGTGGCTGGCCGGTCGTTTGTTATGTCGTGCCGGCGATCGCGCTCTCCATAATGGTGAGCGCAGGGATTTACTACGCGGTCGAGCGGCCGGCGATTTCGTTAGGCCGACGCCTCGCTAGCCGGCGTCCGGGCGACTTCGGCGTCCAGGCGGCGCCGTAGTTTTAGTGCTCCGCCGGCGTCAAAAAAATTCGGTCATTCCGAGCGGAGCGAAACGTAGCCGAGGAATCCCGTGGAGTGAGCTTTCAGGTTTCGCCACGGGATCCCTCGACTCCGCCCCGCCTCCGCGGGGCTCCGCTCGGGATGACAGATCTCAGGAATTTTTCGCAAACGCTTCCGGCGGCGGGCAACTGCAGAAGAGGTTGCGATCGCCGTAAACGCTGTCGATCCGCGCGACCGCGGGCCAGAATTTTTGCTCGCGCGTCCAGCTTGCCGGGTAGGCCGCTTCTGCGCGCGAATAGGGATGGTCCCATTGATCCGCGCTGACCT
>JBPCRH010000050.1:0-3276 GCA_050997075.1 Chthoniobacterales bacterium | reverse complement strand
TTTACTTCCTCTACAGTGTCAGCCACAGCCGGCTCGGCCGCGGCATCGACACCGGCGATACGGAGCGAGATCTCCCGCCGATCACCTGACCGCGTGACGTCCTCGTCACGGACTTTCGATCTCCTCGGCACTTCGCTGCTCGCGATCGACTACGACGAACTGATCGCGCTCTGCCAACGCCTAACGAGCGCAGCCGGCGCGTCGGTGGTCGATTTTACAAACACTCACATCGTTACTTTGCGGCGGCAGGATACGCATTTTCGCGCGATCACGCGGGACGTCGACTATTTCGTGCCGGATGGGATGCCGCTCATTTGGTGCCTCAACGCTCAACAGGCCGAGCTGCGCGACCGGGTCTACGGGCCGACCTTTATGCGCCGTTGTCTCCGGGCCACGCCCGCGCCGTGGAAGCATTATTTGCTCGGCGGCTCGGCCGAAGTGGGCCGCCGACTGCGCGAGCGTTTTCCCGAGGTGCAATTCGTCGGGAGCTTCCACGGGAAATGCGCGAACGACGGGCAACTCGCGAGCGCGGAGGAGGACGCGGTGCTCGCGGAGATCGCGAGGTTGTCGCCGGATTTCATCTGGGTCGGGCTCGGCGCGCCGAAGCAGTACGAGTGGATCCACCGTTATCGCGCGCGGATTGCGCGCGGGGTTTTGCTCGCGGTTGGGTTCGCCTTCGATGTGAATGCCGGAATGAAAAAAGACGCGCCCGCGTGGATGCAACGCGCCGGACTTACCTGGGCTTTTCGAGCGGGTTCCGAGCCCCGCCGCCTCTTCGGGCGTTACCTGCGCTACAACTCGCTCTTCCTGTATTACCTTGCGCACGATGCAATCCGGCCACCGCCTTCTTCGTAGTTTTCTCGGCGCGCTCGCGCTGCTTTCCTGCACGCAAGTCGCGCCCGCGGCGGATTTCGTGAAAGGCATGACCGTTTCCTGCCAGACCTCCGGCTGGGAATGGGCCACGCCGCAAATGGCCCAGACGCTCGACGAGCTGAAGTCGTTAGACGTGGATAGCGTTTCGATTCATCCCTACGCGCAGATCCAGAACGACGGGCACGTCGCCTTCCGGGTGCGCGACAATAACCGCGAGATCACGGTGCCGCTCGACTGGGCGCGCGAGCGCGGGATGTCGGTGATGCTCATCCCGCACATCGCCTACTGGGGGTCGAAGTTCCTCTGGCGCGGGGAGATAAATTTCCAGAGCAACGAGGAGTGGGACCGGTTCTTCACCGACTACGAAACCTGGATCGTGCAGATGGCGACGCTCGCGGAAGCGCATGGCGCGGGCACGTTCTGCGTCGGGCTCGAGTTTACCGAGGCACAAAAATTCGAAGGTCGCTGGCGGAAAATCATCGCCGCGGTCCGGGCGGTCTATCACGGGAAAGTCACTTACGGCGGGAACTGGGACAGCTTCGAGCAGGTGAAATTTTGGGACGCGCTCGATTACATTGGCGTCCTCGCCTATTTTCCCCTAACGAAAAGCGAGAACCCATCTCGCGCCGAAATCGCGGCGGCCTGGAACCGGAAATGCGCGGAGCTGGCCACCTTCTCGAAGGCGCATGGCGACAAACAGTTTCTCTTCGTCGAGATCGGCTACAACGAAAGCGCCCGCGCGGCCGCGGAGCCGTGGGCTTTCAAGACCGGCGGCCCGCACGCAGATGAAGTCCAGCAGCGTTGCATCGACGTCGCGCTCGATCTGCCGAAACACTGCCCCGTGCTCGCGGGGATGTATTGGTGGAAATGGTTTCCCGACATGCCGACGCGCGAAGAAGAAAATTACCGCCTGCAAACCCCCGAGATCAAAGCGCTGATCGCGCGGCACTGGCGCTAAGGCGACGCGTCTTCACGCTGGCGGGCGTTCCTGCACCCGCTGGACCATTGCCGCGGCACCAATCAGGACGACAGCCGCGATCACCTGGTGCAGGTGCAGCGCCGCATGGAAGAAACCCCAGGTAATGCAGACCGCGGCGAGGGTTTGCATCATTTCAAAATAACCCGCGGTCGAAGCCTTCGTCAGGCGCAGTCCCTCGAAGTAAATCAGGAGCGGAATGCCGCCGGAAATGGTCGCGAGCAGAACGAGCGCACCAAGCGCCTGGCCCGAGTGCGCCTGCGCAGCGGCGGGCCAAAGGGAAGCGCCGTGCAGTTGCCCCTGGACAAGGAGAATCAGGGTCATGCAGATCAGCCCGATCACGATGCGCAGACTGGCGCCGAGACGGAGTGACATGCCAGTCATGACGCCGCGGCCGGCAACGGTCGAGAGGCCCCAAAACAGCGCGCAGATCAGCGCGTAAACCGTCCCGCGATTCAACCCCGCCTGCTCGAACGAGGTGCCGATGAGCGTGGGATGTTCGACCGAGAGCAGCACGCCCGCGAGCACGGCGATTCCAGCCCAAAGAAAAAAGCGACGCGCCAGCCGATCGCCGAAAAAGAAGCAGGCGCCGATGGTGGAAAAGACCGGCTGAATGTTGAGGATGACGTTGACCACGGTGGGGTTTCCGAGCTTGAGCGCGAGCGTGAAGAAGATCGTCCCGACGGCGGAACCGGCGAAGGCGGAAAAGACCAGGTAGCCCCAGGTGCGGGCGTCGATCTGCGGGATTTCTCCAAGGCGGGCGAGGAGGAGCGGGAGGAAGAAGAGGAGAATGAATACGTGCTCCCAGAAGACGATCACGTTCGCGTCGAAAAGGTTATTTAGGGGAATCCGCCAGGCGCTCTCCGTGCCCCACAACGCGGCCCCGAGGGCGACGAGCCAGGGACCGGAGCGGGTCGAGCGCGGTGACGCGGGATTCCTCTGCACGGGCGAGGGTTAGCGTCCGCCAGGAAACGCGTCAAGCACCGCGGCGAGGACTACAAATCGCGCGGGCGCCGCTTCAATTCCCAGACGCGGAGCGCCGCGAGAAGGAGATGACGAGTGCGCTCCATCGAGCCGGGCGCGGCGGTCCTGGGTGACTTCGCTCTCGCAGTGGTCTTCTTCCCTGCGGTCGATTTTTGCGGACGAGCGCTGCCGCGCGCAGGTGGCGAGGCAGACACATCAAGCTTGGAAACTTTTCCTTTGGGAGAGAGGGCTGCGGGCATTTCCTACCACTTAGCAATTCACGGGCCAGCGCTTCCGGCACTCGCTAAGCCGATTAACCGCCAGCCCAGACAATCACTAAGCTCGCCCTAGCAAACCCACTGCACGAGCGCGCGACGTGGCGAAATCAAGAACATCCAATAATGGATCGATGCATTCGTCCTCGCCTCGTAAGGCTGCCTAAAATTGAGGCCGCGAAGCTCCAG
>JBPCRH010000043.1:0-6135 GCA_050997075.1 Chthoniobacterales bacterium | reverse complement strand
GGATGATGGGCGACACCGGCCCGTGCGGTCCGTGTAGCGAACTGCACGTTGATCTCACCCCGGCCGGTGACTCCCGCGGCTCGTTAGTCAACGCCGGCGACGCGCGTTGCATCGAGATTTGGAATTTGGTTTTCATCCAGTTTAACGCGAACCCCGACGGCACCTTCTCCCCCCTCCCGGCGCAGCACGTCGATACCGGCATGGGCTTCGAGCGCGTCACCTCGATCATCCAGGGCACGAAAAAATTCACGGACTTCAGCCGCCCGATCTCAAACTACGAGACCGATATCTTCCGCCCGCTCTTCGACGCGATCGAAAAGTTGAGCGGTAAACGCTATGGCGGCACCCTTCCCGGAAGTCAGGGTTCCAGCCTTACTCGGCCGGCGGCCTTCCAGCCCGCCGAAACGGCGGACGGGCAAGATGCCAATCCGCCGAGTCCGGCTGCCCAAGAGCAGCTCGACATCGCCTTCCGCGTCATCGCCGACCACATCCGCACCCTCAGCTTCGCGCTCGCCGACGGCATCCAGCCGAGCAATGAAGGCCGCGGCTACGTCCTCCGCCGGATTCTCCGTCGCGCCGTGCGCTACGGGCGTTCGTTAGGCTTGCAGGAGCCGTTTTTCTTCCGACTGGTCGACGTCGTCAGCCTAACGATGGGCGGAGTCTTCCCCGAGCTAAGCGTGAAGGAGTCGCAGATCGTCGAGACAATCAAGTGCGAGGAAGAGTCGTTTAACAAAACCCTCGATCGCGGCCTCGAGCTCTTCGAGCGCGAAACAGAAGAGGCGACAAATATCTCCGGCGCCTTCGCTTTTCGGCTCTATGACGAACAGGGTTTTCCGCTCGATCTGACCGAATTGATGGCGCGCGAGCGCGGGCTCGCGGTCGATACCGCGGGCTTCGAGGAGTTGATGGAGGAACAGCGCGACCGGGCGCGGAAGGCGCAAAAGAAAAGCGTCATTACGATCGCCGACGCCGCGGCGCAGAAGGCGACGAACTTCCTCGGTTACGAGCACGACCATACCGGCGCAGATGTTGAGGAAGTTGTCGATCTCGATGGCAAGACCGGCGTGATTCTGAACAACTCCGTGCTCTACGCGGCGATGGGCGGTCAGGTCGGAGATCACGGCGAGATCGTGGGCGAAAACGGCCGCTGGGAGGTGATCGACACCCGGAAGAGCGGTGCCGCTTTCATCCATGTCCTTGCCGGCAACGGCGCGCCGGCAATCGGCAAGCACGTGACCGTGCGGATCGACCGCGCGCGGCGCGCGGCGATCGAGCGGCATCATAGTGCGACGCAGTTACTGCATTGGGCGCTGCACGAAAGCGTGAGTCGCGACGCCGTCCAGAAGGGCAGCTACGTCGGCCCGGAAAAGCTCACTTTCGATTTCACCAGCGCTGCTCTGACCAAGCCGCAGGTGCGCGCAGTCGAGCAGCTGGTGAACGAAAAGATCGCTGAGAACAGCGCAGTTTCCTGGAAGGAAATTCCGTATCCCGAAGCGAAGCAGCGCTCGGATATCATGCAGTTTTTCGGCGACAAATATGGCGACCTCGTACGCGTGGTGCAGATCGGCGGCGCGCCGAACGAACTCAACGGTTACTCGATGGAGCTCTGCGGCGGCACGCACGTGCGCGCGACCGGCGACATCGGGCCGTTTCGCATTCTCGGCGAGTCGGCGATTGCGGCGGGGATTCGCCGGATCGAAGCGGTCGCCGGCGCCGCGCTCGACGCCTGGGCGGTGACAGAAGCGGCCGCGCAGGACGCGAAGTTTTCCGGCCTAACGAAAAGGAAAAGCGACCTCGCGCCGCTCCCGGCTTTCACCGGGCCCGCTGCGATCAACTCGCGGGCGGCGCATCTCGAGAAGACCGAAGGCGAATTGCGCGCCTGGGAGAAGGAAAACGCGAAAACCGCCGGCGCAGAAATCCAGAAGCGCGCCGCCGCGCTCGCCCAGGAACTGGCGGAAGCAAACCGCGCGGCGAAGGCGGTCGTGACGGAAGTCGCGGGCGCCGATGGCGCGCTTTTGCAGGCGATCGTTGATGCACTAAAAACGCAGTTCAAAGGTCCAATCTTCCTCGCCGGCGCGAGTGACAGTCGGGTCGATCTGGTGGCGGCGGTGCCGAAGGAAATGACTGCGCAATTCCAGGCCGGCGCGCTCATCCAACAGGTCGCGCCGATTGTCGGGGGCAAGGGCGGCGGCCGCCCGGACAACGCCCGCGGCGCCGGGAAAGACCCGGCGAAAATCGGCGAAGCTCTCGCGCAGGCGAGAGCGCTGCTCCTCGCCTAACGACGACTACTTCAGCGCCGCCCAAACGCGGTGGACGTCGTCGTGGTCTTCGAGCGTCTGCAAGAATTCGCCGACTTGTTCGCGATCTTCTTCGCTCAGCTCGGGATAATTTTTCGCGAGGTAACCGAGCTCGCTCGTGACGATGGTCCAGCCGTTGGCCCCGAGCCATTGCGAGACCGCGTGGAGATCGGTCGGCCCAGTGATGAATTGCGCGCCGCTCGTGCCCTCGGGAATCTCCGGATCGTCGGCGTGCGTGAGCGGTTTGAAATCCTGCGCGCCCGATTCGATCGCCGCGGCTTCCGCGTCCGTCGCCGGATCCGCGTGATGCGCCTCGACGAGGCCGACGTGATCGAAGAGGAATTTGTTGCTCCCGGGCGCGCCGAGCTGGCCGCGCTTGAAGAGCACGCGAATCTCAGGCGCGGTCCGGTTTTTGTTGTCGGTCTGGATCTCGACGATGACGGGAATTTTGTTCGGCGCGTAGCCTTCGAAAACCACGTGCTCGAGCTCGAGTTTCTCGCCGCCGATGCCGGCGCCTTTCTTGATCGCGCGCTCGATCACGTCCCGGGAAACGCTGGCGCGCCGGGCTTTTTCCACGACCGCGAAAAGGCGAGGATTCCCCGCCGGGTCGGCGCCGCCGAGCTTGGCCGCGACCATGATTTCCTTCACCAGTTTCCCGGTCACCTGGCCTTTTTTGAGGCCGGCGACTTCGCGTTTGGCGTGCAGCCACTGTCGTCCCATGTGGGTGATTTAGCCGTCGCGCGGGCGTGGGGCAAGTGGGCGGGGATTTTAACCGCAGAGGTCGCAGAGGGCGCAGAGGAAGACGGGAAGATTTAGTGCTTCGATTTTTCTTCTCTCTGCGTCCTCTGCGCTCTCTGCGGTTAATCTCTTGCCTGCTTTCGCGGACCGTCTGACGCGTTAAGTTCGAGGCTTATGAACCTGGAACTGGAAAAGAAGAAGGCGTTTGTCAGCGGATCGACCGCGGGGATCGGCCTCGCGATCGCGAGCCGGCTCGCGCGCGAAGGGGCGGAGGTTTGGCTGAATGGCCGTTCGCAGGAGCGCGTCGACGCCGCGATTGCGCAGATCCGGGAGGAATTTGCAGAGGCCGATGTGCACGGCGTGGCCGCGGATCTGGGGACGGCGGAGGGCTGTGACGAAGTCGTGCGGCAACTGCCGGAGGTGGACATCCTGGTGAACAATGTCGGCATCTTCGCGCCCCGGACTTTCGAGAAGATCAGCGACGAAGAGTGGGAGAAATTTTTCACCGTCAACGTGCTTTCCGGCGTGCGCCTGAGTCGCGCTTATCTCCCGGGAATGAAGACGCGCGATTGGGGCCGCATCGTTTTTATCTCGAGCGAGTCGGCGCTCCAGATTCCGGCGGAGATGATCCATTACGGGACGACGAAAACCGCGCAGCTCGCGGTCGCGCGCGGTTTGGCCGAGACCTGCGCGAGCACGCGGGTGACGGTGAACTAGGTCCTGCCCGGGCCCACGGCCTCGGAAGGGGTGACCGAGTTTGTCGGGCAGCTCGCGGAGGAGAAAAAGATGAGCCGGGCGGAATTCGAGACGGACTTCTTCGAGCACGCGCGGCCGACTTCGCTCCTGCAACGTTTCATCGAGCCGGAGGAGATCGCGAACGTGGTCGCATTTGTCTGCAGCCCGCTCGCTTCTTCGATCAACGGCGCCTCCGTCCGCGCCGACGGCGGGGTGATTAAGTCGATTGCCTAACGAGTCCGAGCACTAAGGCAGGAGGAGGGTGACGAAGGCGGTCACGGAAAACGCGACCCCGAGGAGGATCGAGTAAATAAAGCTGCCGAGGACGAATTTAAAAACGGTGGCGAGCCAGTTCTGCTGATAGACGCGCCGAATGGCGATGAGGAGCTGCACAAAGACGGCGACGCTGAGGAGGGTGCAGACGACGGCGGTGAGCGGCTTGGATTTAAGCGCGAGGAGAAAGCCGATCCCGATGATGGTGACGGTGCTGAGGAAGATGAAGGCGTGAGTGTGGAGCGCGAAGATGAGGTGATCGATGTAGAAGCGGCGCTTGAAAATGTAGAGAATCTTCAGGACGATGGCGAAAAGCGGGATGCAGCAGAGCACCATGGGCGCGATGTTTTGAATGAGCGCCTTCAGGAAGAGATCACCGCGGTCGCCGGTCGGTCCGATCTTTTCCTTCGCGCGCGCCTCAAGCCAACGATAAGCCGGCGGGATATCTGTCTGCTTGTCGAGCTCTTCGAAGATAACTCTGGCCGGTGAAGGCGATGGCTTCGCGGTTGCCTTCTCGGCGAGCGGTCCGGCCAACGAGGGATCAGCCGGAGACGCGGAGGGCGCGTCGAGACCGATCGAAAAGAAAGGGGGAAGAGTTGCGTCGGGGCGATTGGCCGCTGCCGCAAGCGGTACGGCCGCAGCAGCGGGCGGCACGGTCATCTGCAAGGGCTCGTTGGTGTGCAGGTGGCTACTGCGCGAGAGGAAATTGATCACGAGAAAAAAGGTGACCGACGCGACCAGGTAAACACGAAGCGGATGCACGTGCCGCGCGCGTTTGCCTTCGATGAATTCATTCGTTAGGCGCCAGGGCTTGATCAGGAGCAACCCAAACGACTGGAAGAAACGCGCGTCGAAATTAAAAAACGCGTCGGCCGCGTCGGTCAGGAGCGAGCCTAACGACCGGCGATAATCGATCGCCGGCTGGCCGCATTGCGCGCAGTAAGGCCCGCGGAGCGCGGTGCCGCAATTCTCGCAATGGGTCAGCGGCGGCGGCGGTTGCTTCTTGCCCCGCAACCAGCGCCGACGCGGCGGCCGGTTGAGTTCCGCAGCGAGCGCGTCGCCTAAAATGAGCGGCGTTTCTTCTGACACGCGCGCAGATTATTCAACCGCGCGAACGAAGTCCAACCTCGTTGGGCTTCCGCCTTAGTCGCGAAACATGAAGAGCGCCGCAGTCCCGAGCAGGCCGAGCGCAGTGACGACGAGCGTGCTCTCGATGAAATAGGGATAGGCCATGAGGGCGATGCCGATGAGGCACGGTTTGAGCAGGTTCAGGCGCTTGCCGTAGATGAAACCGATGAAGCCGATGCTGCTGAAGATGGTGCCGGCGATCAGGTTCGAAACGGAGAAGGCGGACAATCCGGGCATGCAGTGCTCGGAGCTATAACCGGGCCACGGGGCGAACGGCAAAGTAAACATTGACCAGCGCGAGGGAGCGATGCCACGATGCGCCCGCTTTTCAAATCACAACGTAACAACCGGAAAATCTCACGTGGCCAACCATCTTTTTCGCACCAAAAGTCCTGAACTCCTGATCCACGAATCCGAAGCCTCGGATCGCAAGATGAAGCGCTCGCTGACCGCGTTTGATCTCACCTGCCTCGGGATCGGCGCGATCATCGGCACGGGCATTTTCGCGCTCGCCGGCACTGCGGCCGCGGGCGAGACGGTCCACGTCGGCGGATCGATCGTGAAGACGCCGGTCCTGAATTTCATCATCTCCTGGATACAGCATACCGATCTCGTGTTCGGGCGACCGGCGGCGGGACCGGCGGTCGCGCTCTCGTTTGTGGTTGCGGCGATTGCCTGCGGTTTCGCGGCTCTTTGTTACAGCGAACTGGCCTCGATGATTCCGGTCTCTGGCTCGGCTTACACTTATTCCTACGCGACGCTCGGCGAGATCATCGCCTGGATCATTGGCTGGGATTTGATCCTCGAATATGCGGTCGGGAACATGGCCGTGGCTGTCGGCTGGTCCGGTTATCTTGTTCAGTTGCTCGGCAATCTGCCCTTCGGTTTGCACCTGAAATTTCCCCTCTGGCTGGTCGGCGACGACACCACTGCCGCGACCATAATCGCCAAGGGCGGCGCGGCT
>JBPCRH010000026.1:0-2730 GCA_050997075.1 Chthoniobacterales bacterium | reverse complement strand
GGTTTGGGGTGCAAACAAGAAGGATCTTCTGGCCGACGTCGACTTTCTGGAGAAGGGCGATATGTCAACGCGAATGTCGATTACCCCCGCAAAGCGCCCAGATGGCTCGGTGCCATTTTGGAATCTCAAGAGCACGGTCTACGCGCGCAAAGCGGATCGGGCGGCGAAGGTCTTAGCAGACATGAAACCCGAAACGTTTTCGGCGGCGCAGTCCTATCTCTATTGGAAAGGAGCGATCGCCCAAGTGCGCGGCGATCGCCCGGCGATGCTCCAAGCGTATGGGGAAGCGCGGGCCGCCGCGGCGAAAGCATTGGAGGCTGCGGCGGACGACCCGGAACTTTTTGGGGCGCTCGGACTTTATGACGCCATCCTCGGGAATAAAGAAGAGGCGGTCAAAGAAGGCCGGCGCGCGACCGAGCTGTTGCCGCTCGAACAGGATTCCGTTAGGGGCATGGAACTGCGAGTGAACCTTGTTTATATCTACGGCTGGATCGGAGAACTGGACAATGCCTTCGAGGAATTGGAGCGCCTGATGAAGATTCCGCGCGGCCCGCGCTACGGCCATCTGCGTTATTACCCGCAGTACGATCCGCTGCGCAAGGACGCGCGCTTCCAAAAAATCCTGGCCTCGGTGGCGCCGCGCAACAGTCGTTAGGGCATTTGCCCGAGATGCTTTTGCACGAGCGGACGCCCAAGCAGTTTCATATCGGCCTCGACCACGATTTCGACGAGCTCACGGAAACGGACTTTCGGTTCCCAATCGAGGATGCGTTTCGCTTTCGCCGGATCGCAGATGAGGAGATCGACTTCCGCCGGACGTTCATAGCGGTCGTCGTGTTTGACGAATTCCTTCCAATTGAGGTCGACTCGCCCACACGCGATGTCGAGGAATTCGCGGATGGTGTGTGTCTCGTTGGTCGCGAGGCCGCCATCGTCGCCTTCGTCGTGCTGCAGGATGCGCCACATGCCTTCGACGTACTCCGGCGCGTAACCCCAGTCGCGTTTTGCGTCGAGGTTGCCGAGGAAAAGTTCATGCTGAAGACCGTGCTTTATCGCGGCGACGGCGCGGGTGATTTTGCGCGTGACGAAGGTCTCGCCGCGGCGCGGGCTCTCGTGGTTGAAGAGAATGCCGTTGCTCGCGCAAAGGTTGTAACTTTCGCGGTAGTTCACGGTCGCCCAGTAGGCGAAAACCTTCGCCACGCCATACGGGCTGCGCGGCCAGAAAGGCGTCGTCTCCGTCTGCGGAACTTCCTGGACTTTGCCGAACATCTCGCTGCTCGACGCCTGGTAAAACCGCGAGCGAATGCCGGTCTCGCGAATCGCTTCGAGAATGCGAATCGTGCCGAGGCCGGTGACGTCGGAGGTGTATTCTGGAATGTCGAAGCTCACCCGGACGTGGCTTTGCGCCGCGAGATGGTAGATCTCGTCCGGTTTGAGATCGTAAATCAACTTCACCAAATTGACCGAGTCGCTCAGGTCGCCGTAGTGCAAAAACATCTTCACGCCGTTGATGTGCGGATCGGCGTAGAGATGGTCGATGCGGGCGGTGTTGAAGGTGCTGGCCCGGCGGATGATGCCGTGAACTTCGTAGCCTTTTTCGAGGAGAAGATCGGCGAGGTAACTGCCGTCCTGGCCCGTGATGCCGGTGATCAATGCTTTCTTCATCGCGAGGTCCCGCTGTAAGGCATTCGGTGTTTAGTGGCAAACATTTTAGGTCATCGCCGCGCTGAGATCCGCGAGGACTGCCCGCTGCGCCGCGATCAATTCGGCGATGCCTTTCTCGCCCAAGGCCAGCATCTGCAGGAGCTCGGAATGCGAGAAAGTCGCTTCTTCGCCCGCGCCTTGGACTTCGACCAGACCGCCGTCTTCGGTCGCGACGAGGTTGAGATCGACGGTGACGGCCTTGTCCTCTTCGTAGTTTAAGTCGAGCAGCGCGACGCCTTCGTGCACCCCCACGCTGACCGCCCCGACCAATTGGCGGATCGGGATTTCGGCGAGCTTCTTTTCCTCAACCAGGCGCCGGCAGGCGAGCGTGACCGCGAGGCTCGCGCCCGTGATCGCGGCCGTGCGCGTGCCGCCATCAGCCTGGAGCACGTCGCAATCGACCCAGATCGTGCGCGGCCCCAGCTTTTCCAGATCGACCACGGCGCGCATCGAACGGCCGATGAGGCGCTGGATTTCGCTGCTTCGGCCGTCAAGCCGCCCTTTCGAGATGTCGCGCGGTTTCCGTGTCAGGGTCGAATATGGCAGCATCGAATACTCCGCGGTCAGCCACCCGCCGGTGACGCGCTGTTCCTTCATCCAGCGCGGGACATTTTCCTCGATCATCACACCACAGAGGACGCGGGTGTTGCCCATCGCCACGAGCACGGAGCCGCTGGCGTGGGGAGCGATCCCGCACTCGAAGGTCACAGGGCGAAGTTGATCGTGGGCGCGGGCGTCGAGTCGGCTCATGGCGCAAGCTAGATGCAGGGGCGCAGTGCGCGAACGCAAATTGCTGGCTCCCGGTTCCGCCTAACGAAAAGCGAACTGGCGAGAGAGGGAAACGCCGCTCAGGAAAAGCAAAAATCGCAAAAATCTTTCGAAAAAAGCTTTTTCGCGGTTGACGACGGAGGAGACCAAGCTAATTTCGCCATCCCGTTAAACACGGGGTTTCCTCAGTCGCAAGACCGGAGAAGCTGGTTCTCGCAAATTTTGGGACTGCAAATTGGAACTCAATTTTGTCCCGGC
>JBPCRH010000021.1:0-4248 GCA_050997075.1 Chthoniobacterales bacterium | reverse complement strand
GTCTCATGCTCGATTTTCGCTGTGTGATTGTGCCGCGGTTTGTCTATGCCACGGGCGACCACTTCAGCGACGAGGCGATCACCGACCACAAGATTGTCACCCGGATCGAGCAGGTCGCGGCAGAGTTAGTGCGCTTTACCGAAGCGTTGCGCGGGGTGGCGCGATAATTCGTCCCTCGCGCCTCCTTGTCATGTTGTGCGAAGTGAAACTTCTGTGACTTCTTCTGGGAGGGCGTGGAAAATCAGAGATCCTTCGTCGCGCTGCGCCGGCTCAGGATGACAACTCAGGTCGCGCAAGCTCTAGTAAGGCGGCGCTTCAGCTCGTGACATTCGGATTGAGCCACACTTCCGTGCCTTCGCGGGCGGCGTCGACTTCCACCGCCTTGCCGCTCTCGAGCACGAGGGTGCGGGCCGCTTCCACGATTTCATCGAGCTTATTGTCGTCGTGCTCGGGATCGTGGTGAAAGAGAAAGAGCTTGCGCACGTTGGCATCGAGCGCGAGCGAGACGACGCTGCTGAGGGAGCCGTGGCCCCAGCCGGTCTTCTTTTCGTATTCCTCGTCGGTGTATTGCGCGTCGATGACGAGGACGTCCACTTTGCGGAGGAATTGCACGAGCTTCGCCCGCTCGGAAATGGCATAGGCGCGCGCCTTGTCGACGTCGGCACTGGCGGACCCGGCCATGTTCTTTTTCAGGGTATCGTAAGGCTCGTTATCGGGCAGATAGGCAATCGAGCCGCTGCTCGTCTAGAGCCGGTAGCCGGCGCAGATCCCAGGGTGATTCACAAAGCGCGCGTGCACTTTCACTTTGCCGATCTGGAAATCCATTTCCTTCAGCTCCTCGATCTCGAGCGAGCTCGGCATATCACGCAGACTGACCGGGAAAAACGAAGTCTCCATCTGGCCGGCGAGGATGGCGGCGAGACCTTTGCGCGCGCCTTCGTAGCCGAGGACGCGGAGACTATTCTTCTCCTTGTAGGCGGGGAGGAAAAAAGGCAGCCCCTGGATGTGATCCCAATGCGTGTGCGTGATCAGGAAAGTGAGCTTGATCGGCTTCGAGCCGAATTCTTCCTCGAGCGCGTTGCCGAGGAGGCGTAACCCGGAGCCAGCGTCGAGAATGATGATCTCCCCCTCGGCGCGGACCTCGAGACAACTGGTATTCCCGCCATAACGCACGGTCGACGATCCCGGCACCGGGATGGACCCGCGCACGCCCCAGAATCTCAGGCGGGTCGAAGGCGGGACGAAACTCGGCACCTGCTCGCTCTGGTCGGCCCGATGGCCATCATCGGCCGGGAGGACGCGATCGATCACCTCGCGGAGATGTTCCCAATGGACCGGCTTAACCAGGTATTCATCGGCGCCGGCCTCGATCGCGCTGCTCCGGTCGACCCCGTAGTCGCGTCCGGAGATGATGATGATTTTCGCCCGGAGCAATTTCTGGCGGATTTTGCGGCAGGCCTGGAATCCGTTCGATTTCGGCATGAGCAGGTCGCAAAGCACCAGATCAGGGCGGTGTTGCAGGGCGAGCTCGAGCCCGGCATCGCCATCGCCGGCTTCGAGCACCTCCCAGCCTTCGCGCAGGAAAAGTTCGCTCGTTGCCCGCCGGCCTTCCGCGTCGTCCTCGATCAAAAGTACCGTAGCCATGCTTGAGTGGTGGCGAGTTTGGGCAGAGCGGCCCGCGCGAGACAAGACTTTTTCCTAACGACCGCGCGCCGAAGCTCAGCGCGCGGCGTCGGAACTCGGCCCGGCAAATTTCTTCGCGAAGCCCACGTTCTCTAGATTCACCCAGATGCCCATGTCCGGGTCGTCTCCCACGGCCGCGAGCGCGGGCCGGAGCCGTTCGCGATCCCGCGCCAGAAAGGCAAAACGCGCGTAAGCATTTTTCAGCCAGCGCGAATCGGGATGCTCCGCGATCAGGCGGGAGAACCCAGCCGCCATCGTCTCCCACGAAGCCTGTGTGCTCTCGAAGAGGTTGTGATAATTCACACTCATCGACCAAGCGATGCGGGTGTAGAGCGGATCGCCTGCGCCGCCCGGGCCGTGCTGCTGCCGCTGTTCCTCCGCGAACCGCTCCCAGGCGCCGCGGCCTTCTTTCACCCGGAGGTAATTCGCGGCGTGAAAATAGAACGCTTCGTAATCCGGCTGGCGTGCGATCGCTTCCTCGAAGAGCCGGAAATATTGCTCGTGCGTCCAGCCCTGGGCCAGCGCCACCATCTGCATTTTTATGAACCACGCCGGCACCGCTTTCGCGGCGGGTTTGCCCTCGAGCAGTTGGCGGGCAAGCGCGAGCGCGCGCTTGATCTGCTCCTGCGTTTCCAGGATTCGATCCGGCGGTCGGGTGGCGCGGAGATGCCACGAGAGATTGATCTGATAACCCGCCTGCGCGATCGCCGCCGCGGCCGAAGAATGATAATGCGCGAGCCAGCGATTGAACCGCGCCCCGGCCTGCTCGTAGCGCTCGTCCGTCGCGGTGTCGGTTAATTCCAGGCCGCGAAAGAAGCTCTCCTCGATCCAGGTCCCATCCGAGAAACGCTCGTGGCTTTCCTGCAATTCGCGCACCAGCTCTTCCAGCGTCGCGTAATCTTCCCGCCAAAAAGTCAGCGCCACCGCCGCCATGAAATGCTCGCGGTCCATCCGGCCATCGAGAAAATCCTTCGCCAGGATGGAATCGTCCACCGCGAGCAGCGCGAGCTCCTCGGGCGCGGTGAGCCTGATCATCGGGCCCGTACTCGTGGCTGCGACGCGTCCGCGCACGTGCACCGAGCGGCCGAGCAACCCGGGTGCGTGCGAAATCTTTTCCCAAACCTCATCCGGGATCCAGACCGAGAGCACCTGCTTTGGAAAAGGCGCGCCGAAGCTGAGGTAGCAGCCTGGTTTAGTGCGCGAGCGCGAGATCGCCTTCACCACATCTTCGAAGATCACGTCCTGGCCAATCCGGGTCGCTGCTTCCGTCGCGTTCAGGCGCGTCGCGGCCGGCGCCGGCGTGGTCGTTAGGCAAAAGATGTCGACCGCGAAAAGCGCGCCGCGCACCCAGGAGGGAAAAGCCATAGACTATCTGGTAGCCTTGCCAGTCTGGTTTGTCATTTCGATCCACGCGCGTGCAATCCAGCGCGTGCGATCCGTCTCGGTTGTCATCCTGAGCGGAACGCGAAGGATCTCTGACTCTCTCCCCGCTTTCCGGACCGATTCGCTCGCGCGGACCGCGCCGTGCGCGCGCAAGGCGCAAGAGTCAGAGATTCTTCGTTTTCACTCAGAATGACAAAATTGTCCTGAGCGACGCGAATGATCTCTCCCTCTTCCCTCCGCAAGGCGACTCGTTATACTCCGCCCATGAGCGAGCAAAATTTCCTGCGCGGGGCGCGCGTTTATCTCTCCGGGCCGATGGATTTCGTCGCCTCCCGCGCGGACGAGAAAAAACTCGGCTGGCGCAACCGGATCGGCGATTTCCTCCGGGCGCAGGGCGCGATCGTTTTCGATCCCTGGTTCAAGCCGGGCGTGCGCGGCGCGCAGGAGTACGGGCTCGAGGACGTGCACTCGGTCGACACCCGCGAGCAATGGACCTTCGCCCAGGGCCAAGCCGGCGATGAAGCCCGCTCCGAGTGCGCGGAGAAGTTTTGGGAAACCCTCCATATCGACCTGCGCATGGTCGACACGAGCGACTTCACCATCGCCTATGTGCCGACGAATATTTACAGCGTCGGCACCGTCCACGAGATCGTACTCTCGCGGCTGCAATGGAAGCCGGTGCTTTTCGTTAGTCCGCCGGTCACCTTCCCGGCCCTCGAGCTCCTGCGCGGCCATCTCGAGGCGCGCAAGGACACGCACGCGCTGCAACTCCTCGACCGCCTCGTTTCCGATGTGCCGATCAAGCCGAACCCGCGCGCCATCCCGAGCCTCTGGTACATGCCGCTCGTCGGGAGCAGCAACTTCTTCGACGGCTTCGGCTTCGCCGATTACCGGGAAAGATACGGCTGGGGCGGAATCCCGATGGACGAACAGGAGTCGACCTCTCAGCCGCAAAATCCGCTCCTCCCGTTTCTCGAAAAACTGACGCGCCAGATCCCGCGGCGCTGGGATAATCGGCTGAAGAAATACGTCCCAAACGACGACTGGCTCCTCTGGGATTTGGACGAACCGAAGAGCGGCGAAGTGGTGCGCGGGCCGTTGTAGCCGGGGGCGGTGACCTCGGCAGGCGCAGCTATTGGGACCCACGGCGGGGGTCACCGCCCCCGGCGACAACACATGCAG
>JBPCRH010000465.1:0-5038 GCA_050997075.1 Chthoniobacterales bacterium | reverse complement strand
TCCCTGGATTGGCCATGGCGACCCTGAGCGTGTCGGCTGATCTGATTTCCGATGCACGCGCAAGGGTTCCCATCCCTGGATTTTTGGGTATCGCGAGCAGTTGCGTCTACTTTTTCGTCTTTATTTTCCTCTTATCGCGTTGTCATAGCTTGTTCGAGAACATGCAGCGCCGCGTCGAGGAACGAACGGCGGAATTGCAGCGCGAGATTGTCGCCCGGAAAGGCCTCGAACGTAAGGTTGCCGAAGCGGGCGATCATGAGCGGCGTCGGCTTGGCCGAGAACTCCACGACAGTCTCTGCCAGCACTTGACCGGGACGGCGTTACAAGCCGAGATGTTAGTCACTGCACTGCAAGCTCGGAATGACCCGACTCTGGCGACCGCACGCAAAGTTGTCAGCCTGGTTAATGCAGGAACTCATATTGCGCGCGACATAGCACGCGGCCTATTTTCCCTGGAGTTGGAGGGCGATGGACTGACTTACGCGCTCGACGTCCTTGCCAAGACGACATCTGCCCAGTATGGAATCGTCTGCTCCTTCGATCACAACGTAGAGGCAAGAATGTCTCTGGAGAGAGGGTCACAGCTTTATTGGATAGCGCGTGAGGCAGTGACCAATGCCGTCACTCACGCCAAGCCGACGTGCATTGCGATTCGACTCTCCGGTTCGGGGGGAAATGTCGAGCTGTCTGTGGAGGATGACGGATTAGGCATCTTAATTCCAGAGGTACGCTCGAATGGAATTGGTCTTCAAGTGATGGCTCAACGTGCCGAGCTGGCCGGAGGACACCTCGCCGTCGAGCGCAGCGGCTATGGGGGTGCCGCGATTCGCTGCAACCTTTCCCTCAATGCGTAATCCAACGAGTTCAGCGCGGAGCGTATTTATTGTCGATGATCATCCAGTGGTGCGGGACGGGTTACGGGGGGTTATCGAGCAACAGCCCGATCTGACAGTGTGTGGCGAAGCGGCAGACGCCGTCCAAGCTCTAACCGGTGTGGCGTCGGCATCCCCTGATTTGATATTGATCGACCTGTCACTGGCGCATAGCTCCGGCCTGGAGCTTCTCAAAGATCTCGTCATTCGATATCCTGAGATTCCAGTACTGGTTTTGTCGATGCACGACGAAATGGTGTATGCAGATCGGGTCCTGCGAGCTGGTGCGCGAGGCTACTTAATGAAGACCGAAGGTTCAGAGAGCCTGCTCACCGCCATCAGGCGCGTCCTGCTCGGCAAGGTTTTTGTGAGCGAAAATGTGATGACCGGAATCGCAGCCAAGCTGGGAATGCCGAAAGCAGACCTTCAGCCGATCGCCCGACTAAGCGATCGCGAGTTGCAGGTGTTTGAGCTGATTGGGAAGGGAATGAGTAGTTCCGACATTGCCGAGCGAATGCACCTTTCCGTAAAAACGGTTCAAGTTTACATTGCGCGAGCGAAGGAAAAATTCAACGTCCCTACGCTTAATGAATTGCTTCGTGAAGCATTCCGGTGGGAGGACACGACCAACGATCAGTTGCTCATGCGAGAAAAGAAAAAGGCGCGGTGAAAATGTTGGGCATATATCCCTCCGGGGAAGACGACGCCGGCTAAAGTTCTGAAATGAATCTGAATGGATGACTTCGCCCGACGTCAAAGGTGGCATGAAGAAAAATTATCGTTTGTTTTTAGCCGTCGCGCTGACTGCGTTGGTTTTTCCCACGGCTGGCTTCGCTGCTCCTTCTGAAGCAGAACTTTTGAAGCAGGCGAAAATCACCAAAGTGCAGGCAGAAGAAATCGCGCTGGCGAAAGTTCCCAACGGAAAAATCCACAGCGCAGAAATCGAAAACGAGCATAACGCGCTCGTCTGGTCGTTTGATATCGTGAAGCCGGGCAGCAAAAACATCACTGAAGTGCTGGTGAACGCGAAGACAGGCAAGATCATCGACGTCAGCACGGAAAATCCCGCCGCACAGGCGAAAGAAAGCGCAGCGGACAAGGCAGCAAGCAATCGTTAGCCGTCAGCAAAAATAACATTCGCGCTGCGTGATAAGCGGGGTGTGCTAGGAGTGCGCATGCTTTGGAATGTCTTGTTGGGAGGAATGGCGTGCGCGCTTGCGCTGCAGTGTGCAGCTGGTGCAGGCGACACCTCGTACAAGCTGCTCAAGGAGATCCCGATTGGTGGTGAAGGCGGCTGGGATATCCTGACCGTCGATTCACCGGCCCACCGGCTCTACCTTTCGCACTCGAGCAAAGTCGTAGTCGTGGATCTCGCGAAGAACGTGATCGCCGGTGAAATCACCGACACGCCGGGTGTGCACGGGTTTGTCGCGATTCCAGAATTGGGTCGCGGATTTTCCAGCAACGGCAAAGAGGCGAAAGCGAGCGTGGTTGACCTAACGACACTAAAGACTATCTCAAAATCGACACTGGCGAAGGCCCGGACGCGATGGCTTACGATGGGAAACGCGGAGAACTTTACGTGTTCAATCACAAAGGGAACTCGGCCACCGTGATCGACGCCAAGGGAGCCAGAGTGGTAGCGACCATTCCGCTCGGCGGCAGCCCGGAATTCGGAGTAGCCGACGAGGCGGCAAGACGGATTTACGTCAACATCGAGGACAAAAGCGAGGTCGCTGTGATCGATGCGGCGAAGCATCAAGTGGTGGCGCACTGGCCGCTGGCGCCGGGCAAAGAAGCGAGCGGAATAGCGTTCGATCCGAAACATCGTCGGCTCTTCTCGACCTGTCATAACAAGATGATGACGATGCTCGACACCGAGTCGGGCAAAGTGGTGGCGACCGTGCCGATCGGAGAGCATGTCGATGGCTGCGCCTTCGATGCGACGACGCAGTTAGCCTTCGCTTCCTGCGGCGAAGGGTTGACAACGATCGCGAAGGAAGAAGCGCCCGATAAGCTGGCCGTCGTGCAAACTCTCCCGACCGAACGCGGCGCGCGCACGATCGCGCTCGACCCGGGCACCCATCGGATTTATTTGCCGACGGCAAAGTTCGGGCCAGAGCCGACGCCGGGTCCGGGCGCGCCGCATTGGCCGGCGATCATCCCGAATTCGATGAAGCTGCTGGTTTACGGGCCGGATGAGTAGAGTTCGCCTAACGAGTGGACTGGGGGCGGCGCTAATTGGCTTAGCGGCCTTCGCGGCGTCCGTGCGCGGGCAGGGCGGCCCGCCCATGATCACCGATGACCCGGGCACGCCGGGGAACGGGCATTGGGAAAATAATATTGCGATCGCGTTCGAGCATCGGCCTAATGAATGGCTGCTCGATTCGCCCGCGCTCGATTTGAACTACGGCCTCGGCGAGCACATCCAGCTCACCCTTCAGACTTCGCCGGTGATTTTGAAACAGAGCGGCCACGGAGCGCTCGGCGGCCTCGGGAGCGCGGAGGCGGCGGTGAAATGGCGCTTTCTCGATGAAGAAACGAGCGGCTTCGATATGTCCACGTTCCCCCGCATCATTTTTAATCCGGTCCGATCTTCCGTCCGCCGCGGCCTCGCCGATGATGGAACGCGTGTGCAAATCCCCGTGCAGATCGCGCGCAAAATCGGACCGATCGTCCTCGATGGCGAGTTCGGTGCGGTCCTCAGCACCGTCGGGCGGAGCGAGTGGCTTTACGGCGTCGTCGCCGAATTTGACCTTGCGAAAAACACTTCGGTCATGGCGGAAATCCACGGCAGCTCGCGGGCCAATTTCTCGCGCGACGTATTGACGTTGAACTTCGGCCTGCGTCAAAAATTGACCGACTCGGCGGTTCTCATTACGTCGTTAGGCCACGGCGTCCGCGCCCCCAGCGATCAATCGCTCGCGCTCATCGGCTACTGCGGCGTGCAGCTGCTCTACTGATAGCCGGAGAGATCGCTTAATGCGCCTTCTCCGCAGGCTTTTGCCGAAAAAAAAGGATCAGCGCGACGATCACCACCAGTAGGGCGGAGGACGCGGAATAACGACTTAGCGCCAGGCCACCCTTGGCGTACGGCTTATCGAGAAAATCACCGACCACCGCCCCAAGGGGGCGAGTCAAAATGAACGCGGCCCAAAACAAGAGAGCATGCGAAATGCTCGTGAAGTAATAAATAAGAGCGGTCACCAGGAGGAGACCGCCAAAGACCGCGGCCGCGCCCAGATAACCCATCTGATTGGTGTCCGCGACCCAGTCGCCGAGGGCGGTGCCGAGCGTCTGTGAAAACATGATCGTGACCCAGTAAAACACCTCGACCTTCGGCTTGTTCACGGTCTCGACCGAGATGCTCCCGGTCGACCAACGCCAGCTTACGAGCGCGGCGATGACAAGGAAGAGTAGGACGGCCGAACCGCCGGTGTAGCCGATCCCTAACGACCTCGTGCAGTAATCGGCCAGCGTCGTTCCCACCGTGGTCGTCGCGACGATCGTGAGCCAGTAGAGGAACGGGTGAAATTTTTTCGCGCGGATCTGCACAAGGAAGGCCGCGATCAAAATCACGCCAAAGATCGCCGTCCCGATGAGATAGCCCGTGCCCTTGGCCGCGGAGGTCGTCTCGCCCAGCCACGACATGGTGACGGCGTCGCCGCCCGTTTCGCCCAGAGTGGTCGCCAGGATCTTGATGATCCAGAATATGAGCGTTACCTGCGGCACCTTTGCCACGAGTTCAGATGTTCTTTTGTCCATTTTATCCTATTAAAATTTCAGGATCCCGATGAGGATGCCCGAGGGCCGATTTCGCCGCTCCACGGCAAACTGCAACTCCCAATCGCAAACTTCATGCGTCCGCCACGGAATTGTTATTCGACCTTGGTTAGTGCAGCCCGCATGGCGGCGAGCGGAGCTGGTCGATCGAACCAGAGCTCGAACGCGAGCGCGCCCTGGTGCAGCAACATCGTTAGGCCATTCGCGCCGCGCGCGCCGGACTCCGCCGCGGCGGCGAGGAGTGGGGTCGGCGACGTCTGGTAAATGAGGTCGTAAATCATGAGGTGCGGCGCGAGGAGCGAGTGCGGCAGCGGCATGGGATCGAGATGCTTCCGACCGAGCGTGGTCGCGTTGATCACGAGATCTGTCCGGGCGAGCTGCGG
>JBPCRH010000429.1:0-3642 GCA_050997075.1 Chthoniobacterales bacterium | reverse complement strand
CCTCCTGGGGACGGGGTCGGTTTTGGCGCCGGTTCGTTTGTTCATCCGTTTTTCCCGCGCGCGACAATCTGAAGGCGAGCCAGAACGGCCCGCGGCCGTTCTACGGGTGCACACAGGCTTTTTGCCGAGGGCGCCAAAAAGTGCGGGCGAGGCGTCCGCGCTCCCCGGAACAATTGCGAAGCCTGGCCTTACGGTTTCGCCGACGAGGCGGGCGAAGCAGTCGGCTTCACCGAGACTTTCGGCGGCATCGCGGCGCCCGGCGGCTTGCCCTGTGGGCGGGTCAGGTCGGAGCCGGCGGGTTTCGGCGTCGGAGTGGTGCCGGCCGGTGTGATGCCGAGCAGTTCCACGTCGAAGATGAGCATCGCGTTCGGTCCGATATCGGAACCCGCACCACGCTCGCCGTAGGCGAGATCTGCCGGCACGAAGAGCTGGTATTTCGAGCCGACCTTCATGAGCTGGAGCGCCTCGGTCCAACCCTTAATGACACGGTTCACTGGAAACTCAGCCGGTTTCCCGCGCTTGTAGGAGCTGTCGAACTCGTTGCCGTCGATCGTTGTCCCACGGTAATTCACTTTGACGGTGTCGGTTTCCTTCGGCGTCGGGCCGGTGCCTTCCTTCCGGACCTTGTATTGCAGCCCGTCGGCCGTGGTCTTCACACCTTCCTTCGTCTTGTTCGCCTCGAGGAACTTTTTGCCTTCGGCGCTGTTCTTTTCACCGGCTGCTTTCTTCGAGGCGGCTTGTTTTTCCATCATCTCCTTCTGGAAGGTCGCCATTGTTTCTTTTGTTTCCTCGTCTGTCATGAGCGGTTTGGCTGAACTTAAACCGTCCTGGATTCCTTTATTTAGCAGCTCCGGATTGACCTCGATCAACTGCCGTTTCAGGGTGGAACCAATGTCGAGCCCGATGCTGTAGCTGACTTTATCCTTCTGATCCTTCAGTTGGGAATCAGCAGCCGGAGAGAGCGAGGCAAGCGCAAGAGAAGCAGCGACGATGACGAAAGAAGTTTTCATAAAATATCCCGATGAATTTAAATGCGGCCGGTCCGGTTCTCGGCCTGCCGCGCCCCATTCATCCACGGGGATGGCGCTCGCGTCAAGCGGAGGAACTGCGATGCGCACCGGAAGTCGGTTGCGCGTAAAAACCGCCGCGCACGCGCTCTTCCTCGCGCTCCTGTTCCCGATCGGCTCTCCGGCCGCGATTTCGCTCTCGCACCAGGACGCGATGCGGGTCGGGCGCAAGATCTGGCAAAACGAATGCGGCGGATCGGTCGCCGGGCTCACTTCCTGGAACGCGGGCGAAAACTTTGCCTCGCTTGGGATCGGGCATTTTATCTGGTACCCGGCGGGCGCGCGCGGACCCTTCGAGGAAAGTTTTCCGGCTTTCGTTCGCTATGTCGAAAAACGAGGCGCCAAGCTGCCAGATTTGGTGCTCGAAAAAAAAGGCGAGGCGTGTCCATGGAATTCGCGCGCCGAATTTATCGCCGCCACCTCGAGTCCGCAGATGAAAAACCTGCGGACCTTTCTGACGGACACGATCGATTTGCAGGCCGACTTCCTGGTTCAGCGCCTGCGCAACGCATTGCCGAAGATGCTGGCGGCCGCACCGGCCGGTGAGCGGGAAAAAATCGAGCAGCGTTTCAACCAGCTCGCGAACCGCGCGCACGGTTGTTATGCGCTGATCGATTACGTGAATTTTAAGGGCGAAGGCGTCCTCGAATCGGAACGCTATAAGGGACGCGGCTGGGGACTGTTGCAGGTTCTGAAAGGAATGTCGGACGATAGCGGCGCTTCGCCTCTCGGCGAATTTGCCGGCTCCGCCGAGCGCGCCCTGCGGGCACGAGTGCAGAATTCGCCGCCGGAACGCAAGGAACAGCGCTGGCTCCCAGGCTGGCTGGCGCGCGTCCAGTCTTATCGTTAGGGCGGGCCACGGTTCGCGCGCCAACGAAGAACGACCAACACCACCAGCGCCAGCCCGAGGATGAGCATCCAAGTGCGGGTGCGATGCGAAGGTTCGGCCGGCGGCCCGATCACCACAAGCGGCGACTCCCACAAAGTTCCGCCATCGGGTCCGAGTGCGATCACTTTAAGGGAATGACTCTGCTTGGGATCGAGTCCGCCAATCTGTGCCGTGACGGTGTCGCCGCCGATCGCGATTTTCGGGTCAGAGAAGGCGCGCCAGTTGATCTGTAATTCGCCCGCACCATCGAGCGCGAGAAGACGCTCCTCGATACGATAGCGCGCGACCGGCTCTTTCGGGCGGGCCCAGCGCAATTCCCAGTGCGCGCCCTCGAGCCGCTGACCGCGAACCGCCTCAAACCGGGTATGCGGCGAGACTGACGGGAGGGCAGGCGCCGGGGTCGCTTCTGGTCTAACGAGATTTGCCTGGATTGGAATCGAAGCCACCGGCGTCGAGTTCGGCGTGGACGAAGCAGCCGCAACCCTCGCAATCGGCGATTGATTCGAAGGAGTCCGTGGCGCCGCCAAGCCTTCTGCGTCGACCGGCAATCGCGCACTGAACCCGTCGCTGCGGATCATGATTGTCTCATGTACCGGGACCGTTCCATCCGCCGCCATGACGATGGAAACTTTCTTTTCCTCCGATGGGGCCAACGTCACGTCCGCAATCGGCTAGATGTCGCGAGAGGAATAGAATTTCAGCTGCAACGGCCGGTCGGTTCGATTCGTTAGGGCAACCGACGCTGCACGCGGTTCATCCTTTTTTGCGGGAGACGCGATTCGTAACTCGACCGGTTCGAGACGGATCGGCGACGTCGCACTGCCTTCCAGCACGACACTACTTAGAGCGCCGTCGTTTCCGCGGAGCGTGATTTGGCCGATAAACTTGCGCCCTTCGTCCGGCCGAAAGACGACCGCAATCGTGGCGGTCTTTCCCGACGCCACTCGGTATTCGGACGAAGCCAACCGCCACGGCGCCGAGACCGTGAGACGCCCTTCCAGCACTCCGCCTCCGTCGTTCGTGATCGTGAGATCCCGCGTCTGGCTTTCGCCGCCCACGAGCGGATCAAACTCGATTCGTCCCGGCACCTCCAAATGAGGCGGCGGTTCGTCGACCGCGATTCGCACTTCGGCCGGCGAGGAAACGCGATCGCCGCTCGCCTTTACGAGGTAACTAAAGCGATCGTCCGCGGCGGGCTCCGCTCCGTCATTTTGATAAACGATCGTCGCGCGATTATCCCCGAGCAGCCGAAGATCGGAAAGGCTACCGTGGGTTGGGGCGTCGACAATCCAAAACGTCAGCCCGCCGCTCCCACCGTGATGGCCGCGGAGCGGAATGGTCACCCGCTGACCTCGCGAAACCCGAACCGGCTGGGCATCGGCCTGGGGTGGCAGCGAAGGTGCCGCTGTGGGAAGCGTAATGTCGGCCTGAAGCGGCATGGTCAACCCAAGGAGGAACAATGTAGCCGCGCCCCACAGTCCAAAGACCCATCGCATTGGCCGGGAGCGTGCTGGAAATACAAAGCGGTGGCAAATCAATGCGCTCCGGGCGTCTTCGCGGCCGCTTCTGCCGCAGACGTTTTCCTGCCAGTCACGTTATGTTTGCTGCTTAACGATGACAAAGATTCGCCGGCGTGCGACGATGCGAGCCAATTTCCACGTTGCCACCGGCTGACAAATTATCCAT
>JBPCRH010000421.1:0-13875 GCA_050997075.1 Chthoniobacterales bacterium | reverse complement strand
GGCGGCGGCACGTCGAGAATGGGATGGGCATCATCCGGTTCGGAATAGATCACAAAGCCGGGCGTGCCGAGCCGGACGAATCGCATCAGGTCCTCGATGTCCCGCCGCCGGCGGAAGGAATCGGGCTGAGCGCGACCGACGTCGAGGAACTCAGTAGCCTTGTAAACACGAAAACGGCTGTCACCATTACTCCGTAGCGACCATGGATTCGCATCCGCTCGATTTCGAAAAGCCGATCCTGGAATTGCAGCGCCGGCTCCAGGAGCTCAAGTCCCAATCGGACAAGCACGACCTCGATTTCGACTCCGAAGTGGAGTCGATGGAGCTGAAGATCCGCGACACCCGCCGGATGATTTACGATAACCTCACGGCCTGGCAGCGGGTCCAGATCGCGCGGCATGTGCAGCGGCCTTTCGCGCTCGATTACGTCAGCCGGTGTTTCACGGAATGGGTCGAGCTCCATGGCGACCGCGTCTTCGGTGACGATCGCGCGATGCCCTGCGGCCTGGCCAAGCTCGGGATGCAACGCTGCGTTGTCGTCACCCAGCAGAAAGGCCGCGACACGAAGGAAAACGTGAAGCGCAATTTCGGCTGCGCCTATCCGGAAGGCTATCGCAAGGCGATGCGCGTGATGCGGCTCGCCGAGAAATTTAACCTTCCCGTGATTGCCCTGATCGATACCCCGGGCGCGTATCCGGGTATCGGCTCGGAGGAGCGCCACATCGCCGAGGCGATCGCGGTGAACCTGCGCGAAATGATGACCCTGAAAGTGCCGATCATCGCCTGCGTGATCGGCGAAGGCGGGTCCGGCGGCGCCCTCGGCATCGGCGTCGCCGATCGCGTTTTGATCCTCGAAAACGCCTACTATTCCGTGATCAGCCCGGAGGCCTGCTCGGCAATTCTGTGGAAGGACCGCAAACACGCGCCCGAAGCCGCTGAAGCACTAAAACTCACCGCCGACGACCTCATGCGCCTCGGCGTTATCGACGAAGTCGTGCCCGAACCGGAAGGCGGCGCGCATCGCGATCACGACCTCGCCGCGGCCAACCTCGGCCGTGCGCTCCGGCGGAACCTGAAAAACGCGCTCGAGCTCCCGATCGACGACCTGCGCGAGGCGCGCTACGCGAAATTCCGCAAGCTCGGCAACTTCGCCGAGCCGAAGACGAAAAACGGCGCCTAACGACAGACCTGGAGGGCTGAGCTCCTGCGAAGCCGGGGGATGGACGTTGCTATCTCATGGCGTTCCGGAACGACGCTCAGGATTCGCGGAGCTCATCCCTCCAAGAGTGATTAGAGTCCAAACCGACGTGACCAAAGCACCTCGCTGCCTCCGACAACCCGGCCGCTCGTGAGCGTGGCGCGGCGGGAATTTCTTCGCGGTTCCGGGCCAATCGCCCTTGTCATCCCGGGGGCGGCCGCTAAGGTTTTGCTCCACTCGGAACTCCTGCATGTCCCTGGCCAGTCTCTTATCCTCCGAGCAAATCATCCCCGAGATGGAGGCGACCGAGCGTTGGCCGGCGATCGTCGAGCTCATCGAGCTTCTCGTTAGGCTGGGGAAGATCAAGGAAGCGAGCCGCGAAAGCATCCTCGCCGCGCTCAAGCAGCGCGAGGAAACCATGAGCACCGGGATCGGTTTCGGCATCGCCATTCCGCACGCTTCCTCCGAGGACGTCGAGGAAGTGGTCGCCGCCTTCGGGCGCTCGAGCAAGGGGATCGAGTTCGACGCGCTCGACAACGCGCCGGTCAAGTTTGTTGTCCTCTTCGTCGTCCCGAAAAATCAATTTCAAACCCACCTCCGCACCCTCGCGGCGATCGCGAAATTCCTGAACGACCGCGGCGTGCGCGACCGTCTCGCGAGCGCGGGGACGAAGGAAGAGATCCTCGGCGTTTTCCGGGAGCCGCCGCTCGCTCCGGTGCGCAGCGGCAGCGCCGGCGCGACCCCGCCGCCGTCATCCTGAGCGCAGTGGAGCGAAGCGGAACGCAGTCGAAGGATCCCGCCGGGTTTCCCTTCAGCCTAACGAACAGAAAAAAGAGCGGCGGCGCTGCCAGAAACCCGATGGATCCCTCGCCTCCGCTGGCGCTCCGCTCGGGATGACCTGATGGAAACCTTCCAAATTATTCTCGGTCGCGCGCTCAAGCAGGCGCTCGCCGGCGCCGGTCTGCCCGACGCGGGAGACGTCACGCCCGCGACCGACGCGCGTTTCGGCGATTACCAGACGAATGCCGCGCTCGTTCTCGCGAAGCAGCGCGGTGAAAATCCGCGCCAGCTCGCGCAGCAAATCATCGAGCACCTCGAGGTCGCGGAATGGTCCGCGCCGCCCACGATTGCGGGCGCCGGCTTCATCAATTTCACCCTCCGCCCCGATATCCTCGCCGCGAAAACCGCGGAGCTGCTCCGCGACGAGCGCCTTGGGGTTCAGCCGGCGGAGCAGAAGCACAAAATCGTCGTCGACTTCGGCTCGCCGAACGTCGCCAAGCCGATGCACGTCGGTCACATTCGCAGCACCGTCCTTGGTGACGCCCTCGCGCGCATCGCCCTTTTCCTCGGGCACGAGGTGATTCGCGATAATCACATCGGCGACTGGGGCACGCAGTTCGGGATGGTCATCTGGGGTTGGAAAAATCTCCTCGATCGCGACGCCCTCGCGTGCGACCCGATCGCGGAACTCGTCCGCCTTTACAAGGAGACGAACGAGCGCGGCAAAACCGACGAAGCCATCCGCAACGCCTGTCGCGAGGAACTCGTTAGGCTGCAAAGCGGCGACGCTGCGAACCTCGCGATTTGGCAGGAAACGGTCACGCTCTCGCTCCAGGAATTCGAGCGCGCCTACGAGATTCTCGGGATTCACTACGACATTCAGCGCGGCGAAAGTTTCTACAACGACCGGCTCCCTGGCGTGATCGAACGCCTCTGCGCCGCCGGGCTCGCGGAGAAAAGTGAAGGCGCGACCTGCGTTTTCTTCCGCGACATTCCCGAGCTGGCCGAGCGGCCCTGTATCATCCGGAAAAGCGACGGCGGTTTTAATTACGCCACGACCGATATCGCGACGATCGACTACCGCCTCGACGACCTCGGCGCGGACACGGTTTGGATCGTGACCGGCGCGCCGCAGAAGCTGCATTTCCGGCAGCTCTTCGAGATCGCGCGCCGGGAAGGAAAGAGCGCCGACTTCCGCCACATCACGCACGGCAGCATCCTCGGCGAGGACCGCAAGCTGATGAAGACGCGCTCGGGCGACAACGTTCCGCTCAAGGATGTGCTCGAGGAAGCGATTGTGCGTGCGCGTAAAATCGTGGCGGAGAAGAATCCGGAGCTTCCCGAAGCCGAGCTCGAGCAGATCGCGCGGACGATCGGGATCGGTGCAGTAAAATATGCCGAGCTCTCGCAGTACCGGATGACGGATTACATTTTTTCCTGGGACCGGATGCTCGCTTTCCAAGGGAATACCGCGCCCTATTTGCAGAACGCCTACGTCCGCATCCGCTCAATTTTCCGTAAACTCGGCGCGGAGTTTTCTCCGCCTAACGAACTTGCCCTGACCGAGCCGGCCGAACTTAATCTCGCCAAGCGCCTCGCGCAGTTTGCCGAGACCGTCCCGCAGGTCCTGAACGATTTCCGGCCGAACCTGCTCGCGAATTATCTCTTCGAGCTTGCGAACGCCTTCCACGCCTTCTACGAAGCGTGCCCGGTCCTGAAGGCCGAGGAACCGACGCGCGGCACGCGGCTCGCGCTCTGCGAATTAACCGCCCGCGTGTTGGAACGCGGACTCGATCTCCTCGGGATCGCCGTTCCGCAGAGGATGTAGACAGGATTTACAGGATTTACAGGATTGAGAGGAGGAGACATTCAGGAATCCCAATCCTGTCCATCCTGTAAATCCTGTCTACATCTTCCCTTCGTTTTATGCAGCGCGGCTCGATCTTTTCGGGATCGCCGGTCCGTGGAGGAGTGGGCAGGATTTACAGGATTGAGGAATAGGAGGAGCGGACATTCAGGAATCCGAATCCTGTTCATCCTGTAAATCCTGTCTAAGTCTTCCCTTCGCCTTTATGAAGCGCGGCTCGATCTTCTCGGGAACACCAGTCGCGGCCTAAAGGTTCGTGCCGGTCTGGTGCGGACCGGAACTGTAATGCGTTTGCCTTGTCTTGGTGACGTTACCTGTCGCGGGCTGGGGGGTTTCACGGGAGCAAAGCAGGAGCGCGCCGGCTCCGACCAGAACCCCGCAAAGAAGAGATTTTCGGGCGACCAAGTGCCTCGTTGTGCCAACGCCTACGGAATAAGCCATACTTGCTAAAGCGGAATTGAGACGCCAAAACCACCATCGCAAGGAAAAAAAGTGTGCGGCCAACGTTCTGCCTGTTAGCAATCTCGTTCGGCGAATGAACACAGCCTCGACTCCGCAACAGGTCACCCAGCTCCTTGGCCATTGGCGCGCCGGGGACACGAGCGCGCTGGACGAGCTGATCCCGCTCGTGCAGCCGGAGTTGCAACGCCTCGCCCGCCATTACATGAGCCGGGAGCGGCCGGGCCACACCTTGCAGGCGACGGCGTTACTCGACGATGCCTACCTCCAGCTCTCGGATCAGACGCATCCGCAATGGCAAAATCGCGCCCATTTTTTTGCGGTCGCCGCGCAGCTCATGCGCCGGATTATGGTCGACTACGCGCGCGAACGGAACGCCGCCAAGCGCGGCGGAGGCGCCATCCGGGTCGCGCTCGACGAAGGCGCGCACGTCAGCGCGACGCGCGCGGATGAGCTGCTCGCGCTCGATGAAGCTCTGGAAAAACTGGCCGCGTTCGATCGGCGCAAAGCCGACGTGGTCGAGATGCGCTATTTCGGCGGGCTGACCATGGAAGAGATCGCCGACGTTCTCAAAATCCACGTCAACACCGTGGCGCGAGATTGGACGGTGGCGCGGGCCTGGCTCTTCGCGGCGCTGAGCGGGGAAGAGCTGGATGAACTCTGAGCGCTGGCAGAGTTGCACCGAAATCTTCCACCGGGCGGTGCAACAGGCGCCGCGCGAACGGGCCGCCATTCTCGAGCGGAGCTGTCACGGCGACGAGCCGTTGCGGCGCCGGGTCGAGCTGCTCCTGAAATATCATGATAACTCCGGCGACTTTATCGCGGCGCCGGCCGCAGCGGTCGCGCCCGCTTTTCGGGTCGCCGATCCGGAAGCGTTGATCGGCCAGCAGCTCGGCTCCTATCGGTTGGACGCGGTCGCCGGCATCGGCGGGATGGGCGTGGTTTATAGCGCCCGCGACGAGCGGCTGGGGAGAAAGGTCGCGCTGAAGCTTCTCCCCCTGGCCCTCGCGCCGAACGCGGACGAGCTGGAACGTTTGCGGCACGAAGCCCGTACCGCGTCGGCTTTGAATCATCCGAATATCGTGACCATCCACGAGATCGGCGAGGCGGATTCCACCCACTACGTCGCGACCGAATTTGTCGAAGGCAGCACCCTGCGCGAGCGGATGCGCGAAGGCGTCATCGCCCCGGTCGAGGCGCTCGATATCGCGCGCCAGGTGGCGAGCGCGCTCGATGTCGCGCATCGCGCCGGCATCGTCCATCGCGACATCAAACCCGAGAACATTATCCTGCGTCCCGACGGTTTCCTGAAGGTGCTCGATTTCGGAATCGCCGCCGTGGACCGGCCGAGAACGACTGAGCCGGGAAAGGTCCTGGGCACGGCGCGCTACATGTCCCCCGAACAAGCTCGCGGCGAAACGGTCGATGGGCGGAGCGATCTTTGGAGCTTGGGCGTGGTGCTTTATGAAATGCTCGCGCGCCGGGTCCCCTTCGAAGGAGCGACGCCGGCGAAGGTCGTCGCCGAGATTTTGCGGGCCGAGCTTCCGCCGCTGCGAGAGCGCGCGTTGCAGAGCGTGGTCGAAAGGTGTCTGCGCAAAAAACCGGATGAACGTTTTCAGAGCGCGGCGGAAATGCTCGCGGCCTTGCGCGCGCTCGAAAACAAAATCGCCGGCCACCGTGCGGGCGCACACGGGCGCTGGATCGGCCTTGCGGCGGTGGTGGCGTTGCTCGTGAGCTGCGCGCTTTTTTTCCTCCGGCGCGAAGGGCCGGCCGATCTGGCCCCCGCAGCGGCCGCGCCCGAGAAAAGCATTGCGATCCTGCCCTTCGAAAATCTAAGCGCCGATCCCGACAGCGCTTTTCTCGCCGACGGCCTCCACGACGATGTCGTGACCAGTCTGGCGAAAATCAAAGACCTCAAAGTGATCGCGCGCGGCTCCGTCGTGGGTTATCGCGGCGCGGCCCAAGCCGGAAAGCTGCGCGAAATCGGCGCAGCCCTCGGGGTCGCCCATCTCCTGCAAGGCAGTGTCCGCCGCGCGGGCAATGAGCTGGTCGTGAACGTCGCGCTCGTCGATCCGCGCAACCAGCAACAAGAGTGGGCGCAACATTACGAGCGCCCTTTCGGCGGTGCCCTCCGCCTCCAGGGTGAACTTGTGGTCGACCTCGCGCGCGAGTTGCGCTCCACCCTCACGCCCATGGAAGCGAGCGGCGCCGCCGAGCCGCCGACTCGCAACCCGAATGCCTACCTGCTCTACTTGCGCGCCCGGAAACTCGAGCTGACCGCGTTCCCGAAGCACGTGCAGGCGGCGATGTCGCTCTATCAACAAGCGGTCGAGCTCGATCCAAAATTCGCGCTCGCCCACGCCCGCCTTTCCCTTTGCCCCCGCCTCCTCGCCAACTGGGAGCCAGGAAGCGCATGGGCAGCCAAAGCGCGGGCCGAAGCCGAGGAGGCGCAACGCCTTCGCCCCGATCTCGGCGAAGCCTGGCTGGCCTCGGCGCAATATTACCTTTGGTGCGAGCAAGATAACGCTCGCGCGCGCGACGAGCTCGCCCGCGCCGCCGAGCTTTTGCCCAATTCGGCGGAGGTCCTGGTCGCTGGCGCCTTTATCGACAAGCGGCAGAATCGCTATCGGGCTCGCATTGCGGCGCTGGAACGAGCGGAGAGCCTCGACCCGATGAATCGCCTCCTCTTGGACTATTTGATTAACACCTATCGGTGGACCCGCCGTTGGCCCGATGCGCTGCAAACTTTCGACCGCTGCGTGGCCCTCGGGGGTGACCAGGTCATTCCGGGCGGACGCTGGCGTCGGGCGAACGACGAATTTCAAATGACCGGAGATATCCACGTGCTGAAAAAAGCGATCGTAGAATCCCAAGGGGGCGGCGACGACTGGCGCAATCTGGCCCGCTACGAGACGGCGATGCTGGAGCGCGACTACCCAGCCGCGGCGCGCAGTCTCGCCGCCGTGCCACCGGCGGCATGGCGCGAGCTTCCTCTCCCTTTCACCGCCCATTCGAGAGCCTTCGAAAAAGCCCTCCTCGCCGTCGCCGGCCAGACGCCTGCGAAACAAGAGACTTTGCTCAAAGCGCGCAACACCACAGAGCCTAGTCGAGACTTCGATCTGGCGTTGCTCGACGCTTTCCTCGGGCAGAAGGAGAAAGCGGTTCGCGAAGCCAGGCAGGCTCGCGACCAGACGCTCGGCCCTGCCGGCAGCATCGAGAAGAATCAGATCTCCTCCGCTCTCGCCATGATTTATGCGCAGACCAGCGAGCCGGATAAAGCGATCACTCTGATCGAGCACCTGCTCACGGTTCCATGCGAACTGCAGAGCGGGACGATCTACGACATCACGCTCACGAACCTGAAGTGGCGCTGGCAATGGGACCCGCTCCGGAGCGATCCGCGTTTCCAGAGAATTGTCGCGGCGCCCGCGCCCGCCACGGTCTACTAGAGTGGATGCCAAAAGAAGCTTCCGCTGGAAGAAGTTGTAGCCGGGGGCGTTGACCCCGGCTGGTCTGGCGCAGCACCCGTGTCACCTTCCGGGGGTCAACGCTGCCGGGGTCAACGCCCCCGGCTACAACACGCCCGCAGCCGGGAAATATTTTCGGCAACTGCTATGGAATCCATCGCGTCGTCATCCCGAGCGGAGCGCTCGACTACTCTTCACCTCTTCTCCCCTTTGTCATCCTGATCCCGCAGACGCGGGAGAAGGATCTCTGACTTCCTCTCCCTCTAAGCCAGAGTCAGAGATGTTTCGCTTCACTCACCAGGACAGGGTAAGGAAAGAGGAGCCGCCAGAGCGCTTTCTTCCAATTTCCCCGTGACCGTGCCGCGCATTCCGACTTCCACCTACCGGCTGCAGTTCAACCGCACTTTCACCTTCGCGCAAGCGCGCGCGATCGTGCCGTATCTGCATTCGTTAGGCATCAGCGACTGCTACGCCTCGCCCTATTTTCAGGCGCGCGCGGAGAGCCTGCACGGTTACGACATCACCGATCATAACAAGCTGAACGACGCGATCGGCTCGCGCGCGGAATACGACGCCTGGGTCGCCGAGTTGCACGCGCATGATATGGGACAGGTGCTCGACTTTGTCCCGAACCACATGGGCATCGGCGAGCCGCAAAATCTCTGGTGGGCCGACGTCCTCGAGAATGGCCCGAGCTCGCCCTACGCGCCTTATTTCGACATCGACTGGCAGCCGCTCAAATCCGACCTGCGCGACAAGGTGCTCATCCCGATTCTCGGCGACCAATACGGGCGCGTGCTCGAGCGCGGCGAGCTTCAGGTGCGCTACGAGAGCGGGCGCTTTTTCCTGAACTATTTCGCGCACGAATTTCCGCTCGCGCCCGGCACCTACCGGCACCTTCTCCAGATCGCGCTCGAGCAGTTGAGCGCGCACCCGGACGAAGATTACTACGCGGAATTGCAGAGCATTCTGACTGCGCTCGAATACCTCCCGCGCCGGGACGAAACCGATCTCGAGCGCATCGCCGAGCGCACCCGCGAGAAGGAAGTGATCAAGCGCCGGCTCGAGCGGCGCGGCCAGGAAGCGCCCGAGGTGCAGGCCGCGATCGAGCAGGCGCTCACCGTTATCAACGGCAAGCGGGGCGATCCGCGGAGTTTCGACGCGCTCGATGCGCTGCTCAGCGATCAGGCTTACCGGCTCGCCTTTTGGCGGGTGGCCGCGGAGGAGATCAATTATCGACGCTTTTTCGACGTCAACGATCTCGCGGCGATCCGGATGGAGTTGCCGGAGGTCTTCGACGAAGCGCACCGGTTAGTGCTCGAACTCGTCGGCCGCGGCGCGGTCACGGGGCTACGGATCGATCATCCGGACGGACTCTATTTGCCTAACGAGTACTTCGAGAAGCTGCAGCGCTGTTCCGCGGAGGCGCTCGGAACGAAGGAGGATTCTGCCGGCCGCGCGATCTACCTCGTGGTCGAGAAAATCCTCAGCGGCGACGAGCAACTACGGAGCGATTGGGCGGTCCACGGCACCACCGGCTACGACTTCATGAATGACGTCATTGGCGTGCTCGTCGATTCATCGGCGGAGCGCGCGATCACGAGCGCATTTGAGAAATTCATCGGGCACAGCTTGAATTTCGGGCATCTGGTCTACGCCAAGAAACGGCTGGTCATGCGGCTTTCGCTCGCGAACGACGTTAGCGTCCTCGGCGCGATGTTCGACCGGATCTCGGAGGAGAATCGCTGGTATCGCGATTTCACGCTCGACGCGCTCACCCTCGCGGTCCGTGAGACGATTGCCTGCTTCCCGGTTTATCGGACCTACCTCACGGCCGCGGGTGAAGTGAGCGATGCGGATCGCGCGGTGATCCAGCGCGCGGTCGCCGCGGCCAAGCGTCGCAACCCCGCGCTCGAGGAATCGGTCTTCAATTTTCTGCGCGACATTCTCCTCTTTCGTTTCCCGGAAAACCTCGATGAGACGCAGCGCGCGGAGCACGTCCACTTCGTCCTCAAGTTCCAGCAAACGACCGGGCCGATCATGGCGAAGGGGCTCGAGGACACGGCGTTTTACATCTACAACCGCCTCGCCGCGCTCAACGAAGTCGGCGGCGAACCGCAACGCTTCGGGCTGAGCGTGCAGCACTTCCACCAGCGGAACAGCGCCCGCGCCGCGCACTGGCCTGCGACCATGATCGCCACTTCCACCCACGATACGAAACGGAGCGAAGACGTCCGCGCGCGCATGGCCGCGATCGCGGAATTTCCCGAGCCCTGGCGGCGTTCGTTAGGCAAATGGCGGACGGCGAACCGGCGCGCGAAAGTCCGGATCAACGAGGGCGACGCCCCTGATGGTAACGAGGAGCACCTGCTTTACCAGACGCTGCTCGGGAGCTGGCCCTTCACGCCCTGGGCGCAATTGCGCGACGAGGCGCGCCAGGAATACATCGGTCGGATCCAGGAGTATATGGCGAAGGCGATGAAGGAAGCGAAGCTGAACACGAGCTGGGTGCAGCCGAACGAAGAGTGGGATGCGGCGGTGGCCGGTTTCATCGCGAAGATTCTGCAACCCGGGCCGCAAAATAAGTTCCTCGATAGCTTCACCCCGGTCGCGGCCGAGATCGCGCGCGTCGGGGCGATCAATGCGCTCGCGCAGACGCTCCTGAAACTGGCCTCGCCGGGCGTGCCCGATTTTTATCAGGGAAATGAGATCTGGGATTTCAGCCTGGTCGACCCGGACAATCGCCGCCCGGTCGATTACGAGCAGCGGCAGCGCATGCTGGACTCGCTCGGCGAGGCAACGCTCGAGGACTTGTTAGGCAACTGGATGGATGGAAGGATCAAACTTTTCCTGACCCAGCGAATGCTGCTTTTTCGGCGGGAACATCCTGAGGTCTTCGCGCAGGGCGATTATCTTCCGCTCGACGTCATCGGGGAATTTGCCGGGAGCTGCATCGCCTTTGCTCGCACTTGGGAGAAGGCGCAAATCGTTGTGCTCGTGCCGCGGCTGACCGCGCGGATCGGCTTTCCTCCGATCGGCGAAGCCTGGCGCGATACCGCGGTGAAGTTGCCGGAATCTTTCACCGGTGGGCGCGATCTTTTCACCGGTGACGCACTAAACTCCGCAGGGGGAGCGTTGTCGCTGGCGCGGGCTTTCGCGCGGCTACCGTTTGCGGTTCTCTGTAACTCAGGCTTCCAGCCTGACTCGTAAGACAGGCGTCTCGCCTGCAGATGGGAAAGACCGGGCGGGACGCCCGGTCGACCTGACAGGCGAGACGCCTGCGTTACGCGCCGCGCTCGAAGCGGTTGAGCAGGACGACGACGGTGTGGGAAAAGTTCGCGATGTTCCGGAGCACATCCGTGCCGAAGCCCGCGAAAGTGATCCGCGGGGAGGCGACCACGAGCATGACCGCGAGAAGCAGGAGGTTCGCGAGGTAGATCACGACGAGCGAAAAGAGGGTGCCGTTATCGCGCAGATCGCTCTGGCTTTTCGGGATCATCCAAAGCGTAAAAGTGAGATGAAACGCGAAAGTCACCCCGACGAGCGCGTAGAGCACACGGCCGTAGGGCTGCATGTTTATGAAGAGGCTCGCGGTCCCGTAAATCGTGAGCACAAAAAGGCTGTAGATCGGAAAAAAATACGGCGCGAGCGCGATCAGAAAGTTATTCTTGTTCGTGATGATGTAGCCGCCGTCGCGCCGGCAATCCATCTCGCTGACGCGGCCGCCCATTAACTTGACCCAGAGCGCATGGGTCAGTTCGTGCCCGAACACGTAGATCAACGTCGGCCGCGGCAGTCCGAAAAACGCGATCAGCCAAAGCAACACGCCTAACGAGAAGAACCAGAATTCTTCGGCCGCCCAAAGGCGCTCAACCGTCGCCGCGCGCGCGAAAGCGGTGAAAAACGTCTGGCTGAGGACGACGCAGACCGGGAGGAGAAAGAGCGCGACGATGAACTTGACCCACTTCGTCGGAACCATGAGGCCGCTCCGCGGCGGCGGGGCCCGGCGACGCGTCGGGACGACGTAGGGTGGAACTTTGACGCGTCCCGTCGGCGTTTTCCTGCCTGGCTGGTGGCGGACCCGACGGCGCTCTGGGGGCATGGGGTCAGGCGCGGCCCATGTAGGCGCCCGTCCGGGTGTCGATCTTGACCGTTTCCCCTTCGTTGATGAAGAGGGGCACGTTGGCTGTCTTGCCGGTCTCAAGCACCGCAGGTTTGGTCACATTGCTGGCGGCGTCGCCGCGCACGCCGGCCGGCGCTTCGAGCACTTTCATCTGGACGGAGGAAGGGAGCTCCACCTGCACCGTGCGACCTTCGGTGAAGAGGACCTCGACCGGGAGATTTTCCACGAGATAATCCTTCGCCTCGGCGAGGAGCGCTTCATCGAGCGTGATCGTTTCGTAGGTGCTCGGGTCCATGAAATGGAAACCGGTGTTGTCCTTGTAGCTGAACTCGAGCGTGCTCCGCGAGATATCGACGAGCTCGACTTTATCGGTCGAGCCGAAGCGCACGTCGGCGCTTTTCCCGGTGTTGATGTAGCGGATGATCGCCTGCACAAAGGCGCGCAGGTTTCCCGGGGTGCGATGATGGACGTCGAGGACAATGGCGGTGTTACCGTTGTATTTTATTGCCATTCCTTTGCGGAGATCGTTTGCGGCGGCCATAGGGAACTGGAGTTCTAGTTGAGAGTTGCGAGTTTGACAAGGTGCAACCCGGGAGGCGGGCGAGCCGGCGCTCTCGTCATCCCGAGCGGAGTGGAACGGAGCCGAGGGATCCCGTCGAGCTGCGGTGAAGCGACGGTTCCGAAGTCTCTGCTGATGAGGTTCCCAGAAACGCCACGGGATCCCTCGACTGCGCTTCGCTACGCTCGGGATGACGGCGGGTCGGTCCGGAACTCAGAGCAGCTTCAGCTTCGTTAAATCCTGCGAGTCGACAATCCCGACGGGCACGCCGCGATCGTCCACGACCACGAGGTCATCGATCCGGTGGCGCTCGAGGAGATTGAGCACTTCGACCGCCATCTTGTCCTGGTGCACGACCACCGGATTGAGCGTCATCAGATCGGCCACGAGGCGTTCGCCGATCCGTGGATCGGTTTGGAAATGCCTAACGAAATCGCCGTGAGTGAAAATCCCGAGCAGCTCTTCGTCAGCGCCCGCGACGACCGCGGCGCCGGCTCGAAGCGAAGTCATGATCTCCAAGACCGCGCGCACATTTTGCTCCGGCCGAACGAGCGCAAGCGCCGCGCGTGGCCGCATGATTTGGTGCACCCGGAGGAGGAGACTGCGCCCGACCATTCCCGCCGGGTGAAACTTCGCGAAGTCCTCTTTTTGAAACCCGCGTGCTTCCAAGAGCACCATGGCGAGAGCGTCGCCGAGTGCGAGCATCACGGTCGTACTCGAGGTCGGCGCGAGATTTAGCGGGCACGCTTCCTGCTCGACATTCACGTCGAGAAATACATCGGCGTGTTGCGCGAGCGTCGACTTCGCGTCGCCGCAAAACGCGATCAGGTTCACTTGGAAACGGGCGATCGCCGGGAGGATGCGAAGCAGTTCCTCGGTCTCGCCGCTGTAGCTGAGCGCGAGCACGATGTCGCCATCCGCGACCACGCCGAGATCGCCGTGAAGCGCATTCAGGGAATCTAAAACGACCGCCGGCGAGCCCGTGCTCGTGAGCGTCGCGGCGATTTTTCCCCCGATGTGTCCCGATTTCCCGACCCCGAGAACGATGATCTTCCCGCGGCTCTCGACCGTTTGCCGAACGAGATCGACGGCCCGGACGAACTCTGGGCCGAGCCGTCCGCGCAGCCGCTGCAATTCGGAAATTTCCAAATCCAGGACACGTGCAGCCTTTTCAATGTAATCCATCGATCTATAATTGTGGGGCGAGGCGGGAGCGCGGGCAAGCAGTTGCGCTTCGGTAGCCCGAGGAGGAAATCATGAAAAAACTATTACTCATCAGCGCGCTCATCTTCGCCGGCTCCGCTGGCGTGAGCCATGGGCAGGTGATCAGCACGACGTTAGGTGACTCGCGCGTCACGCTGCCGGCGCGCACGCCGGCGCCGGCGCCGCCTCTCACGCCGCAAGCGCGTGGTGGGGTTGTGC
>JBPCRH010000411.1:0-6107 GCA_050997075.1 Chthoniobacterales bacterium | reverse complement strand
ATCCGCAGCTGATCGCCGCCCGGCTCTTCGAAAAGACGAGCGAGAATTTTCTTCACCGTCTGTGTCTTGCCCGTGCCGGGGCCGCCGGTGATGACGGTGAAATTGTTCCGCACCGCACGAGCGGCAGCTAACTCCTGAAGGTCGGTGATCTTCTTGCCTAACGAATCGACTTTTCCGTTGGTCGTGCGGTCGCGGATCGCCGCGGCGAGTTGCTGCTCGTATTCCCAATAGCGCCGCAGATAGAGCCGGTCCGCCTGATCGAGGATGAGCGGCGTGAAATCGCCCGGCTCTCCGACCACCCCGCTGGTGCGGAGTCTTTTCCGCAGGCTCGCCGCGCTCCGCGCTTCGGTCGCGGTCGCGATTTCTCCGAGGGTGATGCAAACATGGCCCTGGGCTCGCGCGCGACTAGTGCACTTCGCGACGAGCCCCACTTCCGCCGCGGCGCTGCCCGCGAGGCGCCGCAGAAAATCGCCGAACTGCCGGTCGAGCGCGCTGAATTTTAGTTCCTCACTCATGCCCCAAAGATGTCGCTCAGCTTTTCCACGAACTTCCGGCTCGGCCGCTCGAAATGAACGCCGTTTCCGGGCTGCGCCGGATCGATCCCGCGCAGGAAAATATAAAACGCGCCGCCGAAATGCCGGTCGAAATCATAGTCCCCAAGACGGAGCCGGAGGTAGCGATGAAGCGCGACGCTGTAGAGGCAAAGCTGGAGCGTATAGAAATTGCGCTGCATCTCCCCCGCGATGGCGGCGGGGCTGTAGGAAGCGGTCGTCGGCCCGAGCCAGTTCGACTTCCAGTCGATGATATAAAACCGGCCGCCGTGTTCGAAGATGAGGTCGACGAAGCCGTTCATGAAACCATTCACGAGCTGGAACTGGAGGCGCGCGAGCGGCAGCGGGGTGGCCGCGAGTTGGAAGGCTTCGGTCAGTTTCGCGATCGTTAGGCTGCGGAGCGGGAAAGAGAACTCCAGCTCCGCGATCCGGGATTCGTTAGGCACCTCGCCGAGATGGAACCGGTCCGTGCCGGTCGCCAGCGGGAGCGCGGCCAGCTTGCGGATCTGCTCGAGCACGACCTCGTCGAACCCTTCGATCGCATAAGCGCGCAGACGCCGCGCAACGATTTCCGGAGCCGCCGTGAGATCGGGGAAATTCACGAGCTCGAGGATCTCGTGCAGGCAGGTGCCGGCCTGCGGGCCGCGCCGGAAAGCGTGGATTCCCTGCACCTCCGCCACTTCTTCCACCGCGGGTTCGAGCAGCGGACCTTCGTCGAGCGGGTCCGTTTCGCGGCCGCTCACCAACCGGGTGAAACTGGCCATGCCCCAGCTGCGATCGATCGCTCCGTTAAACTCGCGCGCCTCCAGAGCAGCCGCGGTTGTTGCCTCCACCGGCTGCCATTTTCTCTCGATCGGCTGCGGAACCGGCGCCACCGCGATGGCCGCGTTGCTTTCAACCTCCGGCGGCAACTGCGCGCCCTCGCCGAGGAGGTAAGCCGGCGCCGATCTGTCATCCCTTTCCTTCGGCTGCCGGATCATCGTGCAGCGATGTTTCGCACGCGTCAGCGCGACATAGAACTGCCGCAACTGCTCCGCGAGCGCCTCTTCTTCCCGGCGCTCTTTGTGCGCGTCGCGGTCAGCCAAATCGAGAGTCAGCCGGTCCTCCGCCGCGGGATCGTGAAAGGTCGGCCGCAGTCTCCCCATCCACGAAACAGAGGGACAAAAAACGACGTCGAACTCGAGCCCTTTGCTTTTGTGCACGGTGATGATGCGGACTGCTTTCTCGTCGCTCTCGAGCCGGAGCTCGTGCTCCTCGCGATCGGCGAAACTTTTGCCGTCCATCTGCTGGGCGAGCCATTTCAGGAGACCGTTCATCCCGAGCTGCTGCTCGACGCAGGCGGCATGGAGCAATTCCGCGAGATGGAGAAAGTTCGTTAGGCGACGCTCGCCGTCGGGCAGGCTGAGCAACCGCCGCCGGACTCCGTGGACCGCGGCGAGTTGCCGGAGCATTTGGGTAAAACCCTTGTCGCGCCAGATCTGGTGATGCGTTTGAAACCGGAGCGTCTCCGTTTCCCAGCCCTGCTCATCGCGCGTGAAGCGATCAAGATCGTTCCCGGTCTGCCCAAGCGCATCGGTGCAAAGGGCAGCCCGGATGAATTTCTCATACCCGGGCTGCGCCACCGCGGAGAGAATGTCGCGCAGCTCGCCCGCCTCGTGCGTCGTGAAAACATTCGCGCTGCTGTAGAGCACGCTCGGGACGCGCAGCTCGCGGAGCGCGGCCTGCACCTGCGCCGCGGCGCTGTTCGTGCTCGTGAGGACGGCGAGATGGCGCGGCTCGAGCGGCGCGTCGCCGATGGTCACGTCGCTCTCGAGCAGCCTAACGATCTCGGAAGCGACGATCGCAGGCAGGTCGTCGCCTTGCTCCGCGGTCCAAAGGTGAAAAGGTGGCTCCTCTTTTCCACCGACCCGCAGCAGCTTCTCATCCGCCCGCCCGCTCGGGGTGACGCGATCGAACTCGATCGCCTCGAGCAGGAACGGCTTCGGTCGATCGAAGAGGGTATTTAGTGCCTCAACCAATCCGCTTTCCGAACGCCAGTTCGTCGTTAGGGTAAATTTCCGCGCCGCGTCCGCCGCCGCTTTCATGTAGGTAAAAACGTCGGCGCCGCGGAAGGCGTAGATCGCCTGTTTCGGATCGCCGATGAACGCGACCGGCGCGCTGCTGCCTTCATAGATCCGCGAGAAAATCGCGTACTGCACCGGATCGGTATCCTGGAATTCGTCGATCAACGCGGCCTGATATTTCTCGCGAATCGAGCGCGCGAGTTCGGCCCCACCGGGCGCGGCGAGCGCTTCGTCCAGCCGCGTGAGGAGGTCATCGAAGGAGAGCACGTTTTGTTGCAGCTTCCGCTCGAGCAGTTGCGCGCGGGCGTAGGCGAAAAATTCCACCTGCAGCGCGACTGCGAATTCCGCGTCGAGATCAAGCAGAGCCTCGCAGAGTTCGAAAACGCGCGATTGCGGTCCGGTGTGGCCAGCGCGGACATCTCGCGTGATCCTCCTCGTGGCGAAAGCCTCGAGGCAGGCGAGCTGTTCCGTCGTCCCGCCGGCGTCGCTCACGCAGTCGGCCAGGGCGTCGAGCAGCGGCAGCGTCTTCGCCGGTTTGGCGGAATTGTTTTTCGCCCAGGTCGGATTCTGAAACAGAGCGCGCAGCTTCTTTTCTTCTTTCGCCCAAGTGGATCGGAGATCGGCGAGCGTCGCGGTCAGGTCGCGGCTGATTTCGCCTAACGAACGCGTCGTTTCCGGGAGCACGCGCAGGTTCGGATTGCGTGTCAGCTCTTCGAGTTGCTCGCCGAACTTCTCCGGCGTCGCCTTGTTCCTGAGCGCGAGCAGCGTGGCCAAACGCTCGCCCTGGTAGAAATGAATGCGCCAGAAATCGTGGACGATTTCGCGGAGTAACTCCGACTGATTGGTGACCAGTTCCGCGTCGAAAAGCGTCCCGCTCTCGAACGCGCGCTCCGCGAGCACGCGCTGACAAAAACCGTGGATGGTGAAGATCGGGGCCTCGTCGAAATTCACGAGCGCCGCTTCGAGCCGCCCGACCGCGCCGGGATCGCCGCCGTGATTTTCGAGCAGGGCCGCGAGCAACTTGCCTTCTGCCAAATGGCCGCCACGAAAAGCGGCGATCGCTTCCCGCAACTGGGTGCGGATGCGCCCGCGCAATTCCGCGGTCGCGAGCTCGGTGAAAGTCGTGACCAGGATCCGATCGATCCTCAGCTCCGGCCGCTCGAGCAGCAGGCGCAGGACGAGGCCGGAAATCGTGAAGGTCTTGCCGGTGCCGGCGCTGGCCTCGATCAACATCGTGCCCGCGCCGATTTTCGTGCTCGGCAGATCGAATGGCTCCCGGCGTTCCATCAGCTCATGCCTTTCAAAATGGGGACGAAAATGGCGAGCGCGAGTTCCTCGAATTCGGGCGTGAGCGGGTCGTCCACGTTGCGGAAAACGAGGCGCAAATGCGGGTCGTCGGCTTCGGGTTTTTCACCCCGGTCGGGCTCCCAGCGCTCGGGCGAGCGGCGCCATTTCGCCCGCGCCTTCTGGAGCGCCGACTGGCCGCCTTTCGGATGCAGCGTTTGCTCGACATACGCGAGCGCGCTGCGCGGAAAAAACGACAGCGGCTCACGCAGTCCGCGCGCGTAAAGCTGGAGGAAAGTGCGGAGGTGTCCTTCCGCTTTTTCCGGGGCCACGGCCGCGAACGAATTGACCACCGAGCCGCCTTCCTTCTCCTCGGTGATCAGGACCGAAGCGGTTTCCTGCTCCGAGTTGGCGATCAAGTGGTAGATCCACGCGGTCAGCAGATCCTTCGGTTTCCGGGTCGTTAGGCGGTAATGCACCAGGCGGCCGCCGTAGAGTTTGTCGAGCAGCGCCGTCAGGTGGAAATCGTCGACCTCCAAACAAACCTCCCGCGGCTCCGCGGGGCCGGCGCCAAGATGTTGCCTAACGAGCGCACTAAATGCCTCCGCCGACTCGACCATTTGCCGAAGACGCGCGTCGCCCGCGTGGCCCGGCGGCAGTTCGCCGCTCGCGCGCAGGACGGGCAGGAGCGGCGCGAGCGCTTCACCGCGCAAGGCGCGCGTGAGCAGGTCCTGCTGCAACTTGTATTTCGCGAGGGAATCGATCTCGATCGGCTCCGCGTCCTCGAGGATTCCGCGCACCCGCGGGAGCCGCAGCTCGAGCCGTTGCTCGATTAGAAACTTGGCGGGGTTGCCAAAAAAATTGATCAGCTTTGACGCGTCGAGCTCGCGCCAATCCGCTTCCGGTTCGCTCAGCGGCCCGGTCAGGAAAGGCGGCGGCGGCACGCGCTCGGCGGCGGCCACGGCACTCGCCGCGCAGTTCTCCTGCGAGTAACTAAAAAGTCCGCTCGCCGGCCGGAAATAATCGGCGTTGAAAGGCTGCAGCCGATGTTGCCTAACGAGTGCGGTCGCCTCCGGAAGCGCGAAACTTCCCTGCACGTAATCGAGTAGCTCACTCACAAGCACGCTCGGCGGGATCGCACTGTTATCGCGGATCGATTGACCGACGTAACTGACATAGAGGACCTCGCGGGCGGAGAGGAGCGCCTCGAGAAAAAGATAGCGATCGTCGTCGCGGGTCGAGCGATCGCCGGGGCGCGGATGTTGCGCGATCAAGTCGAACCCCGGCGCGCGGGTGTGGCGCGGGTAGGCGGTGTCGTTCATTCCGACGAGACAGGCGACGCGAAATGGCACCGTCCGCATCGGCTTGAGCGCACAAAAAGTCACCCGGCCGACGAGAAACCCGGAGCCGCTCTCGTTGCTGGCGAGCGCCTGCGCGAGATGCGCGAGGAGGCCGTCGAGCGGGATCGGGTCGTCGAAGCCAGAGAGTTCAGCGGTTTCGCCTAACGAGTCGAGGACGCGGCGGAGTTGATGCAGCTCCGGCTCACGCTCGTCCTCGGCGTTGAAGAAACGTGCGGCCACCTGGCGGAGCGTTTCCTGCCATTCATGAAGCGGGCGTGGGTGCGCGAGCGCGCCGACGGCGGCGAAGAGTGCTTCACTAAATTCCGCGAAACGCCCGAGCGTTTCGGCGAGGCTGCCCTCGATCTGGTCGTAGGCGAGAATGCCTTCAAAGAGACGCTCGCCGCGGGCCGGCGCGGCGTAGCCGAGCAGTAAACGATCAAGCCCGGCGCGCCAACTGTTCTCCGCGAAGGCGGGCAAGCCGAGCGCGGCGCGTTGCTCCGCATCGATGCCCCAACGGATGCCGGTTTGCTCGATCCAGGTGCGGATGATCTCGAGATCGGCATCGGCCAGCTCAAAGCGCCGCTGGAGCGCAGCTGACTCAAGAATCCCGACCACACTGCTGGCGGTGAAGCGGCTCCCCGCGCTCTCGAGGATGCGCAGGAACGTGTCGATCACGCTGTTCTCCGCGCGCACTCCGCGATCGGCGATGCTGAACGGAATCCGCCGCGGCTCCGGCGCGGTCGCGAAGACGGCTTCGATGAACGGCGCGTAAAGGCTGATGTCTGGCGCCATGACCACGATCTCGTGCGGCTTGAGGTCGCGACGCTCGGCGAAGAGCGCGAGCAATTGATCGTGCAGCACCTCCATCT
>JBPCRH010000264.1:0-2524 GCA_050997075.1 Chthoniobacterales bacterium | reverse complement strand
GATCAACCGCGTTGAGTAGCTGTTAATTCATGTCCTACAGTATCGACTGACGGCGCCGGTTTGCCACGTACATAGCGTTTGCAAGGCACGACCGTCGCTTCGATTGACGCGACGGTAGTCCGCGTGCTATGCACAAGTGCCGGTGATTAGATTGGGGAGCACGCAATCTTCGGCTCAAAATGCCTTCGCGTTTTCACCTCCGTCTGGATGGCTTCTCTATCCTGCTCTGAGTCGGTGAGCTTCGCCGGCGCTTGATTTTTCGTGATGTCGAGGGCGGCAACTATTTCTTCCTGGCGTTTGTTCGCGACGTCGAGTTGGTCGGAATACTCGAAGGGTTGGTCGAGGTGCCTGGCGAGGTCGGTCTGCTTACGCTCCATGTCCGCGAGGTCGGTGGTGCGTTCAATGAGCCGCTGATCGAGATTTGTCAGTGCGTGCTCCAGCGAGGAGATAGTGCCGAGCGGGGTTTCGCTGATATGGGCGGTGTAGGCGTTCTTGCCTTGGATGATGATGTTGGCGCGCTCTTCCAGTTTTTGAATCGCTATGGGGAAGCCGCCGATCGTACCGATGGGTTTCGTCGTCTGGAATGGCTTCATCGCGGCGGCGGCGAAGATGATGGCGCGTCCTGCTTTGGTGCGATCGGTGAAGGTTTCGTTGCGGAACTGTAGTGAGAATTGGTCGCCTTGGGTTGGAATGCGCCTCTTCAAGTCTTCGGTCATGTTCGCGATTTCGCGGCGGCAAATGTCGGCGCTTTCGGCAAAAGATTTGATGCGGTAACGGAGCTGATACTGACTGTCGAGGTGCTGTTTCTTGAGCCGGCTCAAGCGGATGATTTCGGCGTCGACGGATGCTTTCTCGATGACGAGCGGGTTGCCCGACGCAATGGCCTTTACCTCTGCGTAGGTGAGCGCGGCGGCGTCCACGTCTTCGGCGCGACGGACGGTAGCATCGCCGATCATCACCTGCGCGATGAAGCGGGCTTTGCTCTCCAGGGTCTGCCACATGTAGGCGTCGAAGGAGCCTTCGGTGACGTAGCGGTAGATGCTGACGAACTCATTCTCGTTGCCTTGTCGCAAAATCCGGCCTTCGCGTTGTTCGATATCGGCAGGACGCCACGGCGCGTCGAGGTGGTGCAGCGCGATGAGGCGCTTTTGGACGTTCGTGCCCTCCCCCATTTTTTGCGTGCTGCCCATGAGGATGCGGATGGCTCCTTCACGAACGGATTTGAAAAGTGTGGCCTTCGCCGCGTCATCTTTGGCGCCTTGAACGAAAGCGATCTCGCGCGCCGGGATTCCGCGATCGATCAACTTCGCCCACACATCCTGATAGACTGAAAACCATCCGACGACGGAGGTCGGTGTGGACAGGTCGCAGAAGATCATCTGCGTTCCGCGAGTCGGTGTGGATTCGAGCCAGATTTCATATGCCTTCTCCACGGCGCGGTTCACTTTCGTGTCAGGATGGTCGCGGACGTGCGGAAGCATCAAGCGCAGGTCGAGCGCCGCCTTTCGGCCCTCGCTTGTGATCTTGAGCATGTTGTCGTCGCGCGGATCGACCCGCCCGTTTTTGATCCTTTCGGTCCGCTTCACGAGTTCATCGACAAACGCTTTTAGCTCCGGTGTGCTTGGCGCGCTGATCGTGACCTGTTTTCCTTCACGAAGCGTGGGCACCGGGAGCTTGAGCATCTCCGCGGTCTGCACATCGGCGGTCTGGCGGAATTGCTGCATCAGTTCCGGCACATTCACGAAGCGCGCGAAACGATTCTGTAAGCGGTAGCCGCTCCCGTCCGGACTCAGCTCCATCGTCGTCACGGTCTCGCCAAAGGTTGCGGCCCACGAGTCGAAGTGCTGCAACTGGTTTCGTCGCAACTCATGCATTTGCAGGTAGCGCTGCATCGTGAACATCTCCGCCATCGTGTTGGAAATAGGCGTCCCGGTGGCGAAGACCACGCCGCCTCCGCGGTTCTTCTCCTGGATGTGCTGGACCTTGAGGAAGAGATCGAACGCACGTTCGGAGCCCGTCTGCGGCAGGCCCGCGACGCGCGTCATCTTAGTGACGTAGAAAAGGTTCTTGAACTTGTGCGCCTCATCGACCAGCAACATGTCGATCCCGAGTTCTTCGAAGGTCAGCGCGTTGTCCTTCTTTTGCTCGGCCGAGAGAGTCTTGAGTTTTGTTTCGAGTCGCCGCTTCACCTTCTCCAATTCTTTCACGAGCCGCGTCCCGCGCTCCTCGCGCTTCTGCTCGATGATGGCGTGCCCTATTTCTTTGACCTGCGAATGGATGAACTTTTGCCGGTTCGCGAGCGACACGGGGATTTTCTCAAAGCTTGCGTGCGTCACGATCACCGCGTCCCAATTTCCCGTGGCTATCCGGCTGAAAAGTCTGGCCCGTCGTGACGCTTCGAAGTCCTTCTTGCCCGCGACGAGAATGTTGGCTGTCGGATAAAGCGTGAGCAGCTCGGTGGAGAACTGCTCCAGCATGTGATTCGGCACCGCGAACATCGGCTTCGTCGCGCGTCCGAGCCGCT